>DASWCX010000094.1:0-6482 GCA_036395815.1 Actinomycetota bacterium
ACGAAGGTCGTGTCGGTGGCGTCAGCGATGCTTCGAAGCGATGCCGCAGCCGCGTCCACCGCCCGGGCCCGCTCCGTCGCGGCCCCGCCCGCGCCAGCGTGGACCACCACGCCGTCGGCGCCGATCGCCTCGGCCAGGGCCACGGTGGCTCGGGCCAGGTCGATCGAGCGCCGGCGGAAATCCGCGTTGGGGGAGGCCACGTTCACCATGTACGGGGCGTGGAGGAACAGCGGGCCGATCCGGGCTTGCCGCCACGCCTGGCGGAACTCATCGCTTCGGGCGGGAGCGACGTTCGGGTGGGCCCATGCCCGCGGGTTCGAGCCCCAGATCTGGGCCGCCTGCGCCCGACAGGCCCGGGCGGAGTCGATGGCGCCCATGAGGCCGCCTCTGGTCGGGACGTGGGCGCCGATCCGCACCGCCGGATGCGGGAGCTCAGCCCCCGAGGTAGATCGTGACGGTCTGGCCCTGGACGACGGTCTGGCCGACTCCCGGCTTCTGCCCGACCACGGTGTCGCCGATGCTGCCCGGGACCTGGATCTCCTGCACCTTCAAGCCCAGGCCCTCCAGCTTCGACGACGCATCGGCCGCGCTCAGCCCGAGCACGTTCGGCATGGCGAACGACCGGGGGCCCTTCGAGACCACCAGCGTGACCGCCGACCCCGTGGCGAGTCGGGTGCCGACCGGGGGCTCCGTCCGGATCACGTGGTCTTTCGGCACGTCGGCGGAGAACTCGGCGGACTCGGTGACCGTCAGGCCCAACCCGGTGAGGCGGTCCGAGGCCTTCGCCGACGGCTCGCCGGTGACGTCCGGGATGGTGACCGGCTGGGGGCCGAGGCTGACCACGATCGTGACCGTGGCCCCGCGCTCCAGCTTGGTGGCGGGGTCGGGGCTCTGGCGGATCACGGTGCCCTGGGGAGCGGCCTCGTCGTACTCGCGGCTGGCGTGGACCTTGAACCCGCCGCGGCGGAGGGCCGCCTTCGCCGCCTGCTCGGTCAACCCCCCCACGTCGGGGACGGAGAGCAGCTCGGGCCCGGCCGACTCGATCACGGAGACCGCCGAGCCCTTCCGCAGCTTCGCTCCCGGCCCCGGCGACGTTCGGACCACGACCCCGGACGGGACGGTGGTGGAGAACACCGGATCGCCGAACACGACCGACAGCCCGGCGGCCTTCAGCCTGGCCGCCGCGTCCCTCACGGACAGGCCCGAGACGTTCGGGACGTGGGTGTAGTGGGGGACGGCGTAGACCCACGTCGCCCAGCCGCCCACGCCGATGAGGACCAGGATCGAGAGGACCAGGGCCATCAGCCGCGTCCTTCGCTTCCGGCGGGCTCTGGGCGACAGCGTCCGGGGGATGGTCACGGTGGCGGCGCGCTCGTCGGGGACGAACTCCGCCGACGGGATCTGCCCCGCCAGCTCGGCCACCCGGGGCGCCGGAGGGAGTGACGCGGCCTCCGCCGAGATCTCCTCGGCCATCGAACGGGCGGAGGCGGGCCGCAGCGTCCGGTCCTTCTCCGTGGCGTGGAGCACCACGCGGTCGAGCGCCGTCGGGAGGCCGGGGACCTGAGACGAGGGCGAGGGGACCCGCCCGGCGAGATGCTGGTACGCCACGGCGATCGCGGTCTCCCCGGTGAACGGCGGACGCCCGGTGAGCAGCTCGAACATGACCACGCCCAGCGCGTACAGGTCGGTCCGGGGATCGGCCGGCTCGCCGTGGATCTGTTCCGGCGCCAGGTACTGGACCGTGCCGGTCACCGTTCCCTCGGCCTGGCTGATGCTCGAGTCGGCGAAGGCCCGGGCCAGGCCGAAGTCGGCGACCTTCACCGTCCCGTCGTCCGCGATCAGGATGTTCTCGGGCTTGACGTCCCGGTGGACGATCCCGTGCCCGTGCGCGTGGTCCAGGGCGGCCAGCACCTGCAACGCCACCTCGGCCACCTGGGCCGGCTCCAGCCGGCCGTGCTCCATCAGCAGGGAGCGCAGGTTGTGCCCCCGGACGAACTCCATGACCATGAAGTAGGTCCCGTCGGTCGAGCCCCAGTCGTAGACGCCCACGATGTTCGGGTGGCTGAGGATGGCCGCGGAACGCGCCTCCCGCCGGAACCGGTCCACGAAGCCGCGGTCGCCGGCGAAATGGGCGTGGAGCACCTTGAGGGCGACCTCGCGCCCCAGGACGGCGTCGTGGGCCCGGTAGACCTCGCCCATCCCGCCGGAGGCGATGCGGGCGATGACCTGATACCGGCCGTCGACGGTGGATTCGATCACTGACACGGTCATGCGCCTTCCGGGCGACGATGGGGCCCGGCCCATTCTAGGTCGGGAGTTCCCCGATGCCCGGGAGGCGGGCCACATCGGCTGGATTCGACCCCGGACCGCCGCTCGTATACTCGACCGTGGATTCCGGGGAGCTCGGGCAACCGGGCTGAGAGGCCGGCTGGCCGGTTCCGGGGCTTCGGAGGTGCGATCCGAAGCCGCGAGCCAGCGAGCGCCGGCGACCCGTGGAACCTGATCCCGGTAACGCGGGCGAAGGGAGTGAGTCACATCGTCGATCTCGCCGACCCCCTGGTCATCGCGGGGCGGTCGTTCGGTTCCCGGCTCATCGTGGGCACCGGGAAGTTCGGTTCGTTCGAGGTCATGCGGGAAGCGCTCGACGCCTCCGGGACCGAGATGGTCACCGTGGCCCTCCGGCGGGTGGACCTCGAGGCCACCGGCGGTCCCGACATCCTCGAGTTCGTCGACGGCGACCGGTACCTGTTGCTGCCCAACACGTCGGGAGCCGTGGACGCCGAGGAGGCGGTCCGGCTGGCCCGCCTGGCAAGGGCGGCCGGGCTTCCGTCGTGGATCAAGCTCGAGGTCACCCCCGAGCCTCGCTACCTGCTGCCCGACGGCGCCGAGACGCTGAAGGCGGCGGAGCGACTGGTGGCCGAAGGCTTCACCGTGCTGCCGTACATCAACGCCGACCCCGTACTGGCCAAGCGTCTGGAGGAGGCCGGGTGCGCCACGGTCATGCCGCTGGGGTCCTGGATCGGTTCCAACCAGGGGATCAGGACCCGGGACGCCGTCCGGATCATCGTGGAGCAGGCGACCGTGCCGGTGGTGGTCGACGCCGGGCTCGGGGCCCCCTCCCATGCGGCGGAGGCCATGGAGCTGGGCGTGGACGCCGTGCTGGTGAACACGGCGATCGCGGTGGCCGGCGACCCGGTCGAGATGGCCAGGGCCTTCCGGCTCGGCGTCGAGGCCGGGCGCCGGGCCCATCTGGCCGGAGGAGCCCCGGCCCGGGAGGAGGCCCAGGCCTCGAGCCCGCTGACCGGCTTCCTGGACCGGCTCCACACCTCGCAGGCCGACCCGGCCGTGACCTCGCCGTGAACGCGAACGGGCGGACGTCCAGGCCCGCGTCCGTGCCTCCCGTGGACCGGGGGTTCGTTCCACCCGAGCCCGACGAGACGTTCGCCGATGCCCTCGAGCGGCTCTCCTTCGACGGACTGCTGAAGGAAGCCCGGACGGCGGGCGACGAGCGGATCACCCGGGCCCTCGCTGCCCCGCCGTTGGACCGGACCCTGTTCGACTTCGCCGCCCTGCTCTCGCCCGCCGCGGCCGGGCGGCTCGAGGAGCTGGCTCGGGCGTCCAGGCGGCTGACCCTGGCGAGGTTCGGCCGGACCATGCGCATGTACGCCCCGCTGTACCTGTCGAACGAGTGCATGACCACGTGCGTGTACTGCGGGTTCGCCCGGGAGCTCCCCATCGCCCGCAAGACGCTCACCCCACAGGGCACGCTCGACGAGGCCCGCCACCTCCTCAGGCAGGGCTTCCGGTCGATCCTGCTCCTCACCGGCGAGCACCAGCGCCTGACCGGCGTGGAGTTCCTCGAGGACCGGATCCGGCTGCTGGCCCGGGAGGTCCCCTCGCTCGCCATCGAGGTTCAGGTGTGGAGCGAGGAGGAGTACCGGCGACTGCGATCGGCCGGGTGCGAGGGCGTCGTGATCTACCAGGAGACCTATCACCCGGACACCTACGCGAGGGTTCATGTGGCCGGGAAGAAGCGGCGGTACGAATGGCGCCTGCTTGGTCCGGAACGGGCCGCTCGCGCGGGGATGCGGCGGGTTGGGATCGGGGCGCTCCTCGGCCTGCACGACGACTGGAGGTACGAGGCCATCGCGGCGGCCGCGCACGCCCGGTTCCTGATGCGGCGGTACTGGCGGACCCAGGTCACGGTCAGCGTGCCCCGCCTTCGACCCTCGGCGTCCGGGTACCAGCCCCGCGACCCGGTGGGGGACCGGGACCTCGCGCAGCTCGTGTGCGCGCTGCGGCTGGCGCTGCCCGATGCCGGCATCGTCATCTCCGCCCGCGAGGCTCCTGCGATCCGCGACGGGCTGTTCCAGTTGGGGGTGACGCACACGAGCGCCGGGTCGCACACGGAGCCGGGAGGCTACACCGCCCCGAAGGAGGCGACGGAACAGTTCGAGGTCTCGGACCTTCGGTCTCCGGCCGAGGTGGCGGCCCGGCTGCGGGAGCTCGGCTACGACCCGGTGTGGGAGGACTGGAGCGCGGTGGCCCCGGCCACGGAAGCGATGCTCGCCGGCGGTGCCGGTCGCCGATGAAGGACATTGGGATGAGGGAGCGGCAGGTGTCCGTGAGCCCGCACCTGACCCGCTGAGCCCGACATGCGGGTGACCGCCAACGGCCAGGGGTTCGAGGTCGACCCGGAGACCACCGTGGCGGGGTTCATCCGGACGCGGTCGCTCGATCCGAGATTCGTGGTGGTCGAGCTGAACGGCGAGCCCCTCGAGCGGGTCGGGTACGACGAGGTCCGGCTGGTGGAGGGGGACCGGCTGGAGCTCGTTCGCGCGGTGGCGGGAGGCTGATGGAGGCGGCCCGCCGCCGGTCGGCCCTGGCGGCGGCCCGGCTGTACGTGGTCACGGGGGCGCGCGAGGCCCTCGGGGACCTGCCCCAGTTCCTGGAGGCCATCCTGTCCGCGGGCGTGGCCGCGGTCCAGCTTCGTGAGAAGGAGGCCGAGGCCGGCGACCTGCTCCGGTGGGGGGCGGTGTTCCGCGCCGCCGCCGGGCGCCACGGGGCCCTGTTCGTGGTGAACGACCGGCCCGACGTCGCCCTGGCCCTGGGGGCCGACGGCGTCCACCTGGGCCAGGACGACCTCCCCATCCCATTCGTCCGGGAGCTGGTGGGACCGGACGTGCTGATCGGGCTCTCCACCCACGACGCCGCCCAGCTGGCCGCGGCGCCCCCGGAGGCGGACTACGTGTGCGTGGGCCCGGTCCACCAGACCCCGACGAAGCCCGGCCGGCCGGCCACCGGCGTGGAGCTGGTGCGGGCCGCGGCCGAGCGCGAGGGCAGGCCTTGGTTCGCCATCGGAGGGATCGACCGGGAGACCCTGCCGGCCGTCGTCTCGGCCGGCGCCCGCAGGGTCGCGGTGGTCAGGGCGGTGACCGACGCGCCCGACCCGGGCGCCGCGGCGCGGGACCTCCTGGCGGGGCTGGAGGCCGCCTCCGCCTGAACCGGCCCGGGTGGGCCGCCCTGTATCATCGGCGGGCTGATCGGAGGCTTCTGTCCCCCCGTTGAGGAGCTCGACACCATGCGCCTCCTATTGGAAGAGCGCCGACATGACAGATAGGGGGAGGTGGGCGGCCCGGCCGATGACTCCGTGGCGCCTTCTCCTGTTGTTTGCGATTGCCCTGCTTTCGCTCTGGGCCGCGTTGACCTCGAAGACAGCCCTCGACTCCGCGCCCTGGTGGATCTTCTGTGCCGCGAGCTTGGCAATGATCATCGTCAGCCTGTTGCTCCGGTTCCAGAGCGCCCGCCGACAGGCGCTCTTCCAATTGGTGGGAGGGGCGGCGTTCTTCCTCGTCGGCCTGCTCAGCGTGGGGAAAGCTCTCGCGGTCGGAGAGCCCGCTGCCCTGGTCGTCGCCGGAGTCGTGGGGGGCGCTTTGGGGGTGGCGTTCGGGGCCGGGGTGGCCTTTGGTGGGCTTGTCCTCCTGAGAGGCCCACGCCTCGAGAGGTAGCCTTGCCAATTCTGGGCCAAGAGCGGCAGGACATTGGTGTGGCTCTTGGTCGACGAGGCGAAGAGTGTAGAAGAGGCGATGCGCGCGTCGTGTGGAGTGTTGCCAAGCGCGTTCGATGTCCATGGGATCGCAATACCCGTGGACGGGACGTCCGCGAACGACGGCCTGGAAAGCGCACAAACGCTCGATGGGCTCCCTGACCAGCATCCTCTGGCATCGTCGACTCCCGAACAGCCTGGTCTTCCTCATGGTCAGCCCCGAGTCAATCGGACCGTATTTCCCAGAGGCTCCCGTGAACGCGGGGCGGTTCACGAGACCTTGCTCCGATGGGATCGGGAGCTCATCCGGCGGAAGTGGATACCGGCCGGGCGGGCGAACAGCCACGGCGTCGCCACCGCGACCGCCAGTGCCACCCACCCGCCCGTCTCCGCGAGGCGGAGCCCGGCCGCGTCCGCGGCGATCGATGCCAGGCTC
>DASWCX010000095.1:0-5012 GCA_036395815.1 Actinomycetota bacterium
TATTGGGGGTGTCCGCCAGCACCGGGCGGGGCTTTCCTGCACCGGTGCCGACCAGCACCAGCGTCGCAACCAGACAGGCCAGCGACAGGCGAAGGGTCGAGCTTGCGAACGAACGGTCCCGGCGAAACGGCATTGCTTCCCCCTTCAACTGCGCGACAGCCCGCGGTCGATCACCCGGCGGGCTCCGCTCGCACAGTAGACGCCCGCAACTCCGCTGGCTATGGCTACACGTGATGGTTTCCGGCTGATGCTTTCGGAGGTCCAGCCGCGCACGAATGGACTGGCGGGCCGTCGGCCGTTTGCCGTCAGGCAATCGGGGGGGTCAGTTGCGCTTCTTCGGCGGCTTCGGCTGCTTGGGCGGTATGGCCTCGGCGTGGTCGAGCGATCTGGCCACCCATCGACGCAGCATTTCGGGCTGGTCGCGCCACTCGCGGGGGAGGAGGACGTAGTCGCGCATGGGGCGCCCGGGCATCGGCTCGAACGGCCCGCCTCCCTCCGCGGTCACGGCCTCGCGGTCAGGCTCCGGGAGCCGAAGGAAGACGTCGGGGCCGAACACCCCCATGAACATGTTCCCGTTCACGAACGCGGAGACGTTGCCGAACATCGGCCGCACGGTCACGTCGGGGTGGTCGGGGACCACCGACTCGAAGAACGCCCTCGCCTCCTGGTCGGCCTTCGGTATCGGCGGCATCGACGAGCCCTTGGCCGGCGTCATGGGACCCCTCCTTCCCCGACATGCTGCTGCATCGGTCGCACCTCGATCATCCCCTCGTTGACCCTTGCCTCGTACACGGGCTGCGGCCGCGTGGCCGGCCCGCGGACCACCCGGCCGTCGGTCAGCCAGAACGTGCTGCCGTGCACCGGGCACGTCACCGTGGGCTGCGCGATGTGGGCCCGGACCACGCCGCGATGGAGCGGCCCTCCGATGTGGGTGCACCGGTTGTCCAGGGCGAAGATCCGCTCGGAGGTCCGGTACAGGAAGAGCTGGAGGTCTCCCACCTCGACCCGGACCGCCCGCTCCAGCGGCAGCTCGTCGTCCCGTATCGCCGGGATCCAGTCGTCCATGTTCACCCGGAACGGGAGGGGCGGTTTCCCCACCGGTCGTGGTGCACGACCTTCTCGACCGGCTTGCGCGAGGTCGGCCCGTACCGCCCCTTGGGCCAGCCCACGGGGATCACCGCGCACGGCTGGACGGTCCACGGGAGCCCGAGGGCCCGCCGGGCCATGGTGTTGGACCACAGCGGGAGCGTGGTCAGCGCGGCCCCAAGGCCCTCGGCCCGGCACGCCAGCAGGAAGTTCTGGATGGCCGGGTAGATCGACCCGTAGTGCGAGCTGGCCCCCATGGGGAAGAACGTCAGCCGCGGGCCTCGAAGGCACGGCACCACGATCACCGGAACCTCTTCGAAATGGTCGGCCTGCCACTGCACCGCGTCGATGATCCTGAGCGCCTTCGGATCGTTCCTGTTGACCAGCCGCCCGAGCCCCCCGTACAGCCGCCACGACTGGCGGTTGAGCCGGGCCAGCTTCGCCTTGACCTCGGGGTCGCGGACCAGGATCCACTCCCAGTTCTGGGCGTTGCTGCCGGTGGGCGCCTTCAGGGCCATCTCGATGCACCGCAGGAGCACCTCGTCGTCCACCGGGTCGGGCTTCAGCCGGCGGATCGCTCGCTGCGTCTCCATCGCTTCGCCCAGCGGCATGTCGAGGCCCACGACCACGCTTATAGCGCATCCCGCCGGAGGGCGCCTCGCCACCGAAACGGGTATCGTGCCCGAGACCTGACCACGTTCGAAGGAGCGACCATGGGAGTCCTGCCCCCGGCGGTCGAGGAACTCCTCGACTCCGCGCTCGTCGGCGAGCTGACGGTGGTCGACGAGCGCAACCGCCCCGTCACGCACCCCCTGATCCCGCTGTACGACGGCGAGCGGATCTACCTCACCTCGAGCGTGCTGTTCTCGCGCAAGCTCGAGCATGTCAAGGCGAACCCCAAGGTGGCGCTGTCGATCAGCGATCCCACCGCCGTCGACGTCGAACGGTTCCGGCGGGCCACCATCCAGGGCGACGCCACCGTCGACGACACCGACCTGCACTCCGGATGGGAGCGGAGGGTGCTGCCGTTGTGGCGGAAGAAGGAGCCCGCCATCGACTTCTTCCTGGGCAAGCGGGTGGCGCTGCCGCTGTTCTTCGAGCGAGCCATCATCGAGATCGTTCCGCGACGGGCGTTCCTGTGGGAGGACGGCGACACCTCGCGACCGCCGGAGGTGTTCGAGCTGAGCGGAGCGGGCCGATGAAGCCCGGCCAGGAGCTGCTCGCCAGCCTTCAGACCCGCGGCTACACCCACGCCGTGGTGGCGTTCCTCGACGACGAGGGCTACCCCGTCTCGGTCGCCACGGCGTTCACGGTGTCCCCCGAGCGGGGCGTGGTCTCCCTCGACGCCGTGGCGGGCCCCGCGGCCAGCCCACCGGAGGACCGAACGGTCAACGTGGTGTTCAGCCACATCCGGCCGCAGCCTGGCATGGGCTACGACGAGCGCCGCTACGTCTCGCTGTGGGGCCGGCTCCACAGGTCCGACGGCCACCTCGAGTTGGTCCCGGACAGCGTCCAGCACTGGGACGAACAGGAGATGACGTTCTTCGAGTTCTCCGAGCGGGGCGTGCCGCAGGCCCACAAGTACATGGAGCGGCTCTCGCGCGAGACCGGCCGCACCGTGAGGCCCCACCTCTCACCGTTCTGGCTCTTCCTCCGGGCCACCAGGTTGCCGTTCCTCTCGGCCACCATCGTCCCCATCGGGCTGGGGATCGCGGTGGCCGGCCTGCACCGCCAGTGGCACTGGTGGCTGGCCATCCTGACCATCGTGGCCGGCGCCTGCGTGCACCTCGGGCTGAACGTGGTGAACGATGTGTTCGACACCAAGAGCGGGGCCGACGCGGCGAACGTCACGCCAACGCAGTTCAGCGGAGGCTCCCGGGTCATCCATTACGGGCTGCTGACGATGCGGCAGATGGAGCTCATGTCGGCCGGCTTCTACGCGGTGGGACTCGGGATCGGACTGTACCTGGCGATCACCCGGGCGTTCTGGCCGCTGGTCGTCATCGGCGCCCTCGGCGCGGCGATCAGCTACTTCTACACCGCGCCCCCGCTCCGCCTGGTCCACCGGGGGTTGGGCGAGATCGCTGTGCTCCTGGGATTCGGACCAATCATGGCCCTCGGGGCGTACTACGTGCAGGCGAAGCACTTCTCATGGGAGGCTGTGTACGCGTCTCTCCCGGTCGGCATCCTGGTGGCCCTGATCCTGTACGTGAACGAGGTCCCGGACCGGCCGGGCGACGCCGAGGCCGGCAAGCGGACGCTCCCGGTGAGGCTTTCGAAGGACGCCGTCATCGCCCTGTACGCGCTGTCCGTCGCGGCGGCGTTCGGCCTGATCCTGGGGGGTGCCGCCTCCGGCGTGCTGCCCCGCCCCGCGTTGATCGCGGTGGCCGCCGCGCCGCTGGCCCTCCCCGTGTACCGCGGCTTGAAGGACCACTACGACAGCCCCTACCAGCTGATGCCGAAGATGGGCACGAACATCCAGCTCCACATGGCCACAGGGATGCTGCTGATCGCCGGCTACGTCGTGGCCATCGTCGCCTCCCACGCCAGCGGCCACCCGCCGTTCTTCCTGAGGTAGCTCGTGGAGTACAGGCCGCTGGGACAGACCGGGGTGGAGGTCAGCGCGTTCTGCCTGGGAACCATGATGTTCGGGGCCTGGGGCAACACCGACGTCGACGACTGCGTGCGGATCATCCACACCGCCCTCGACGCCGGCGTCAACTTCGTCGACACCGCCGACGTGTACGGCGAAGGCAGCTCGGAGGAGATCGTGGCGAGGGCCCTGAAGGGCCGCCGCGACGACGTGGTCCTGGCCACGAAGGTTCACGGGGAGATGGGACCGGGCCCGAACGACCAGGGACTCTCGCGACTGTGGATCATGCGCGAGGTCGAGGCCAGCCTGCGACGGCTGGAGACCGACCACATCGACCTGTACCAGACCCATCGGCCCAGGCCCGGCACCCACCTGGAGGAGACCCTTGGCGCGCTCTCCGACCTGGTGCATCAGGGGAAGGTCCGGTACCTCGGCTGCTCGACCATGCCGGCGTGGACCATCGTCGAGTCGCACTGGGTGGCCGAGCGACGGGGCCTCGAACGGTTCGTGTGCGAGCAGCCGCCCTATTCGGTCTTCGTCCGCCACATCGAACGGGACGTGCTGCCGGTGTGCCAGCGCTACAGCATGGGCGTGATCGCGTGGAGCCCGCTGGCCGGGGGCTGGCTCACCGGGAAGTACCGCCGAGACCAGGAGCCGCCCCCCGGCTCCCGGATGGCCAGGTGGCGGCCCGGGACCAGTCCGGTGGCGGCCAGGTTCGACGTGTCGCTGCCCGAGAACCAGCGCAAGCTCGACGCGGTCGAGGACCTCGCCACCGTGGCGGACAAGGCCGGCCTGTCGATGACCCACATGGCGAACGCGTTCGTGCTTGCCCACCCCGCGGTCACCTCGGCCATCATCGGCCCAAGGACGATGGACCACCTCGAGGACGTGCTGGCCGGCGCCGACGCGAGGCTGGACGCCGAAACCCTCGATGCGATCGACCAGATCGTCCCGCCGGGCGTGGTCCTGAACGAGGCCGACCGCGGGTGGACGCCGCCGTGGATGGAGGCCGCGGCCCGCCGGCGCTGAGGTAGCCGATCCGGCGCTCCGGTGAAGGTTGTTCGCGGACTCAGCGGCTGCCGGCTGCCCCGAGCCCGGCCGTTGACCCGTCGAACAGAAGTTCGATCTGCTCGGAAGGAGCCAGATCGAGCTCGGCACGAAGGAGGTCCCGGTACCGGACGAACTGACGGATGGCCTCGCCCGCGTTCCCCTCGGCCAGGTAGGCGTTGATCAGGCACCGGTGCGCGCTCTCGCGGAGCGGCTCGGCGGCCACCGCGGCGAGCCCGGACTCTACGGCCTCGGCGAACCTTCCCGACGCCGCCATGAGCCTGCT
>DASWCX010000096.1:0-1502 GCA_036395815.1 Actinomycetota bacterium
CACGGTCCATCCGCTAACGAACGACGCCCGGAGCTCGGCGGTCGGAGACTCGAACAGACGGGCGGCGCCCTGCGAGGCCAGCGGCCCGCGGAACGGCGTGGCGTACGGCCATCGGGGAGCGACCACGTATCTGATCTGGAGAAGATCGAGGAGGACGGGCGGCGGGTGGTAGAAGATCGACAGGTTGTGATCGAGCACGACCGGGGTGACCGCCCTGACGAAGAACCAGTACCGCTTCAGCGCGACGGGGTTGTATCCCTGGGCCTGTTCGTTCCGAAACACCGTGGAGAGCGGATCGGCCAACAACCTCCGCCACTCCGGGAGGTCCTGATCGATCGCTCGGCCCATGGGAAGGGTCTGCAGGGTCCGAGCCACGCGTCCCGGCCGCAGATACGAGCTCATCCTGAGCGTCGGGGTGGGAAACTGCACGAGGAGGACCGGCGCGGGCGTGAAGGGCAGGGCCCGGTACCCCATCAAACCATTGGCGAGGAGTTCGACGGCCAGCACACCGGGGATGGTCGCTGCCAGGATCGGCCTCTTCACGGCTCCGATCAGCGCGGGGATCGTCGCCGCGGCCGCCAGACCGAGCAGCGCCATCCGCACACCCGCCCCGAGCCCCAGCGGAAGGAGTCCCCACAGGGCGACTCCCGGGGCCGCCATCGATCCCCGCTTCGCCCAGGAGCCCGCCCGTAGCCAGGCATCGAGCCCGAGGGCCCCGAGCAGCGCGACGGCCAGCAGCACGCCGTAGCCCATCCAGTCCGGCCGTCGCAGATAGAAGTCGACCACCCGCCACGAGGGTGCGACGGACAGGACCCACTTCGCCACGGCTCGCTCGGAAAGGACGTACGCCGCGGCCCCGAAGAGCGAGAACGCCACCACCAGGTGACGACGTTCCCGGGACCAAAAGGCGGCGAACGAGAGCCCGAGCGTCACCGCTCCCAGGTGAGCCCCCGGCGACGCGCCCAGGTCCAGGGGCCAGGCCGGACCTGCGGCTGCTCCGATCCGTCTGGGGAGCACTGTGAACCCGGCGAGCTGGCGGGCCAACTGCTCCAGGCGCCCGTATCCCAACGACAGGTTCGTCTCCGGCAGATAGGACAGGCAAGGCAGGAGGAAGGCCGCGTTCAGCAGGGCTGCCCAGGGCAACAGGAGCAATCCGAGCCCGAACGCGTGCCTGATCGTCCACGTCCTTCCCCGGATGTTTCGCACGGCCACCGCGACCAGATAGGCGGACAGCGCGCCCGTCCCCATCAAGAGCCCGATGCTGAGGTGTGCCGCCGCCAGCTGGCCCCACAGGACGGCCACCAGGCCGGCCCAGCCAAGCCTGGCTGCCCACGTTCCCGCCCGCACATACCGAGCGCTCGCGGCCAGCGCCAGAGAGGTCCAGGCGAGCGTACCGGCGAAGGGCAGCGAGGTGACCAGCTCTGCTCCGGCCATGCCCACGGCCAGAGCCACCCCTCCAACGGTGGCGGCCGCCCTGGAGCTTCCCTCGACGCGAAGGAACC
>DASWCX010000097.1:0-18675 GCA_036395815.1 Actinomycetota bacterium
CGGATTCGCCGACCAGCGCGAGCGCCGCAGGGCCGGCCCGGTCCAAGACGACGAAACGAGAAACCTCCTCGATCTCCGCTTTTCGCCCGACCAGGCTCGGCACGTCCAAGACCATGGCTCACCTCAGCTTGCGACAGGCCCCCGCCTATTGCCCCAGGGTCCACCGATCGACGTGGCTGCTCATGTACCAACCTGCCGCTAGGGTCCGGGGGTGGTCAGGTGAGACGTGATGTCCCTGATCCCTACGATGTCGTTGAACTTCCTGGATGCGTTCAGCACGGGGAGCCAGGTGCTCGCCCCAAGCATGACGATCATCTGATACTGGCCCGACCCGAGGATGGATGCCCCTTGAAACGTCTGGCCGAACGTCGCCGAATCGTTGATCGCGTTCCAGACGCCCTGCAACTGTGTTTGGTCGACCTTCAGGCCGTAGACGCCGATCGCTTTGCTCAGCTGTCGCCAGTTGGGACCGGTGGGAGGCGGGGGAGGGGGAGGGGTCTTGGTGCCGGCGGTGACTCTACCTCCGGCTGCCGGCCAAATGGCCACGTTCGTTTCGGTAGTCAGATCGTGTGGCCCCGCGTGGAGCGTACCGAAAACGAGATTGTCGATCTCGTTCTTGTTGTCCGCGGAGATGCATACGATGCCGTCGTACTGTCCTATCAGCGACATTGCATTGCGGATGAAGGCCTTCCGTCCGGTGGGCATGGCCGCCCTCTCG
The DNA here is from genome assembly GCA_036395815.1 of Actinomycetota bacterium. Classification (GTDB taxonomy): domain Bacteria; phylum Actinomycetota; class UBA4738; order UBA4738; family UBA4738; genus DASWCX01. The sequence goes on from DASWCX010000097.1 coordinate 719, forward strand.
CCCCTGATGTTCTTGAACTCGGGAGGCCGCAGGTCCATCAGGGCGTTGGCCTTGTCCTTGGTCAATCCCTTGACCCAGATGTACGCGTCGATCTTGTCGTTCGCCCTGAGCGTGCCGATCGGTAGCTTGGGCTTCTGCGCTGGCATCCCCCACCTCCCCTTTCGATCCAGCCGGTAGTGGACAACTTCCGCGACTGAAAGGCAAGTGGAATTTCTGATCGAAGGAAAGAATCGAGGCCCGAGCGTACGGCTACCTCGCGGGGAGCAGTCCACCGGCTCTTCGTCCCAACGGTCGGACTTCGGCCGGCATGTCTCTGGACCCGAAATGGATCTTCGGGTCCATTCCATTTGCTCCGTGCCGCTCATAGCCTGCATCGACGGACGTGTCCAGCGAGCGAATGAGGTGGAACCCATGAGGAGGACGGCTCCCAGCAATAGAGAAGTTCTTCCGATTCCTACGCGAGCCCCGAGACGCACGATGGCCACCGTGAAACGGACGGGCGATCGAGAGCCGATCAGCCCCGGAAGCGGAAGGAGCGATACGCCGATGGTGCTTCGTCAGGTGCTCGACCTGCTGGCAGGAGTCGGGTCGGCAGGGCGCGGGGTTCGGAGGCTGGGTCGCCGGCGACGGGTCGCCGTGCGGGTCCTGGACGGCCGGGCCTTCCTGGTCAGCGTCGAGGAACGATCGCAGGTCCAGACGGTCGTTCGGGAGCTGCAGTGACCGGCTGGGCCGCGGCAAACCGCCCCTCTCGGTTCGGGGACACGTGCCCCGGGCCGGGATCGAAGGGCTCGAAGGGCTCGAAAGGCTCGATCCACCGTTCGACAGTCGGCGCCCCTTGTCGGTCCACTGGGGCCGGCCGCCGGCAGATACGAAGGGAGGCAGCGATGGGATCCATGCTCAGGGGTCGCTTCTTGACCCGCTCCATGCTCGCCGTGGCGCTCTGCACCGGGATCCTCGGTGCGGCCGCCCAGCACGCCAGTGCCGACATCCCCCCGGAGCGTTCGCTCCAGCTGTCGCCGACCACCGGCGCGGTCGGGACCCTGGTGGTCGCCCGAGGCCAGCTCACCGGACCCGGACCGCTCGTGATCTGGTCCCAGCCCGTGGCCGTCTACTTCGGAGGCAGGCTCGTGGCGAAGACCTCGACCGACGGATCCGGGGCATTCGTGGCCCGGTTCCAGGTTCCGCCCTCGGCGGAGCTCCTGCCCCACTACGTGACGGTCAGGGCGGTGGGCCTGCGGACGTACCAGAGCCTCGCGGGGAACTTCTACATGAAGTGACCAGAAGGCTCGGCCCGCGCGAGCGTGAGGCACCCCGGCCGACTCCGCCGGGGTGCCTCTCGTTTGGTCCCCGATTCGCGGCCGCTCGGTCAGATCCGGAGCAGCACCCACACCGCGACGGCGGTGCCGGCCAGCGCCGACCCGTAGCACCCCACCGCCACCAGCCGCTTCAACCCGATGCCGAACTGGTGGTGGATGGCGAACCGGAACCGGTGGGCCCAGTGGAACAGGGGAAGGGCGATCAGGGCCAGGAGGTAGAGCTTGATCAGCGGATTGTTGGCCAGGCGGTGGACGCGCTCGTAGGAGAGGGCATCGTCGGGGAGCCATCCGGCGGCGAACGCGATCCCGAGGATCGCCACGTGGACCGGCACCAGCACGGCGGCCACGAACCCTCCCGCGGAGAACAGGGCCCAGGCGAACGGCTCCGGCGACGGCAGGCGCAGGCGCAGCCTGCCCCGCCCTCTCGGGAGGACCTCCAGCCGGTCGGAGGTCTCGAGCACCTCACCCAGGGAGACCTCCGCAGCCGGCCCCGCCGCCGGCCCACCCTCGGACATCATCGCCAGAACCAGACGTGGAAATACGCCACGACCGCCGACGCGACGATCCAGGCCGCCACCAGGGCTCCGCCGACGGCGGCCCGGGGCAGCACTCGCCGGCCGAGGCGGACCTCCACGATGTGGGTGGTCAGCCGGAACCAGGTGGCCGTGTGGTACAGGACCGCGGCCAGGATCACCACCGACACGGCCACGGCCCAGGGTCCGTCGAGCCACCGGAGGAACCCTTCGTACGTCTGCCTGCCCCTGGAGAGGGAGAACAGGAACGCGAGCATCAGGACGGAGAAGCCGGCCGCGAACATGGACGTGATCTCCCTGGCGGCGAACCGGCGGTTCGGCCCCGTCCGCAGCCACCAGGTTCGGGAGACCTTCGGGACGTAGACCGGGTAGCGTGGCGGCTGCTCAGCCTTCACGCTCGACCTCGAACGGCCACGCCATCCACAGCATCGTCCTGGTGGTGGCGGCCACCTTGGACCGCTGGATGGCCGCGGCGGGGTCCACGTCCTTCGGGCACACCACCGAGCACTCGCCCACGAAGGTGCAGTCCCAGATGCCGCGGTCCACCGCGATGGCTCGCTCGCGTTCGTCCCGTCCCTGGTCCCTGGAGTCGAGGTTGTAGCGGTGGGCCAGGGCCAGCACGGCGGGGCCGAGGAACTCCTGGTCCTTCGCGTACACGGGGCAAGCCGAATAGCACAGCGTGCAGTTGATGCACATGCTGAACTGCCGGTACCGATCGACCTCTTCGGGGGTCTGGAGGTATTCGCCGCCCCGCTCCACCGGGCTCTCGGTCTCCCGGACGATCCAGGGCATGACCTCCTTCAGCTTGTCCATGAAGTCGGTGATGTCCACCACCAGGTCGCGGATGACCGGAAAGTTCTCCAGCGGCTGGACCACGATCGGCCTGGGATAGAACTCCCGGAGGAACGTGGAGCACGTGAGGCGCGGCTTGTAGTTCACCATCATCCCGCAGGACCCGCACACGCCCATTCGGCAGGACCACCGGTAGGTCACGCTGCCGTCGAGCTCGTCCTTGATGTAGTTCAGCGCGTCCAGGACGACCATGTCCTCCCGGTACGGGACCTCGTACTGGTCGTAGTAGGGCCGCGGCTGGTGCTCGGGGCGGTACCGGGCCACCTTGATCTCCATCGTCGCCTCGGCCATGGCTCCTCCCGTACGGTCAGTACTTCCGCTCCACCGGCGGCCAGCGGGTGATCCTAACGTCCGAGTAGTCGATCCGGGGGCCATCTGGGGTGTCGAAGGCCAGGCTGTGCTTGAGATACCGCTCGTCGTCGCGGTCCGGATGATCCCGACGGGTGTGCGACCCGCGCGATTCCTGCCGCTCGAGGCCCGACCGCACCACGGTCTCCGCCACGTCCAGCATGTTGCCGAGCTCGAGCGCGGTGACGAGCTCGGTGTTGAAGGCCCGGTCCCGGTCGTGGAGGGACACCCGCCCGAACCGCTCCTTGAGCGCAGCGACCTCCTCGACCGCCGTCTTCAGGGACTCCTCGGTCCGAAAGATGCCGGCCCCCCGTTCCATGGCCGCCTGGAGCGCCCGGCGGATGGGGGCGATCCGCTCGCCGTCCTTGGCTCGCTCAAGGTAGTCGGCCACCAGGCGCTCCTGCTCTGTCCGGGCCTGGGCGGCGAGGGGATCGGCGGGCGCGGGTGGGGCCTCCACCGCATCCTGGGCGGCCTGCTTGCCGACCCTCGCCCCGAACACCAGGCACTCGGTGAGCGAGTTCGATCCCAGGCGGTTGGCCCCGTTGATGCTGACGCACGCGGCCTCCCCGGCCGCGTACAGCCCCGCCATGGGGGTTCGTCCCACGATGTCGGTGTCGACGCCCCCCATCATGTAGTGGACCACCGGCCGCACCGGGATCGGCTCGTACACCGGATCGATGCCGACGTAGTTCTTCGCCAGCTCGCGCACGAAGGGCAGGTTCTTGTTGATCAGCTTCTCGCCCAGGTGCCGCAGGTCGAGGTGGACGTAGTGGCCGTACGGCCCCTCGAAGGCGTGTCCCTTCTCGATCTCCTGCATGAGGGCCCGGGAGAGGATGTCGCGCGGGCCCAGCTCCATCTTCGAGGGGATGTAGTCCTCGAGGAACCGCCGCCCCTCCTTGTTGACCAGGTGGCCGCCCTCTCCCCGGGAGGCCTCGGTCATCAGGATGCCCGTGCCGGGCAGCCCCGTGGGGTGGTACTGGACGAACTCCATGTCCTTCAGCGGCACCCCGGCCCGGTAGGCCAGGGCCATCCCGTCGCCCGTGTTGATGGCCGCATTGGTGGTGAACGAGAAGATCCGCCCCAGCCCTCCGGTGCACAGGATCACGGCCTTGGCGGTGATGCACCGGACCTCGGAGTCGCGGAGGTCGATGGCGGCCACCCCGGCGCACCGGCCCTCTTCGACCAGGAGCTTGGTGACGAAGAACTCGTCGTGGCGAACGATCCGCTCGTACTTGAGGGACGTCTGGAACAGCGTGTGCAGGAGGTGGAAGCCGGTCTTGTCCGCGGCGAACACCGTGCGGTTCACGCTCATCCCGCCGAAGGCCCTCACGGAAAGCCGCCCGTCGGGCTCCCGGCTCCACGGGCAGCCCCAGTGCTCGACCTGGACCATCTCGGCGGGAGCCTCGGCCACGAACGCCTCGACGGCGTCCTGGTCGGCCAGGTAGTCGCTGCCCCGGATGGTGTCGAAGGCGTGGAGGTCGGCGGTGTCGTCGGGGCCCAGGGCCGCGCCGGCCCCTCCCTCGGCGGAGACGGTGTGGCTGCGCATCGGGTAGACCTTCGAGACCAGGGCGATGCTGAGGCGATCGGAGATCTCCGCGGCGGCGATGGCCGCCCGGAGCCCGGCGGCTCCCCCTCCCACGATGACGATGTCGTGCTCGATGGTCTCCAGACGCCCTCCCGGATGTGGTCCGGCCCTTTTTACCCGGTCGCAAAGGCCAGCGCCAACCATGAGCAGGCCGTCTGTGCCCTCGATCGCTCGGCGCTATCATCCGGACGGGTGGTGGGGATGCTCTCGAGCTGGCTTCTTTTGCTATGGCTCGCGGCAACGCTGGTCGCCGATCAAGTTCTCAAACACATCGTCCTCACTGGAGACGGTGCTGCGCGGGTTCTGGAGATCGGGCCTGCCGTCCGGATCCGCCCGATCCGAACCCGCGGGGCCGTGGCCGGACGCCTCGGCGTCCATCCGGTGCTCCTTTCGTTCACATGGGTGGGCTGCCTGCTCACCGTGCTGCTTGTCGCCCCTCGAGCCGGCCGGTTCGAGAGCCAACTCGCCGAGGCCGCCCTCGGTGCCGCTTTCGGCGGGGCCGCGGGCAACCTCATCGACGTTATCCGGCGAAAAGAGGTCGTCGACTACGTGGCGCTCGGGCCTTGGCCCGCATTCAACCTGGCGGACGTCGCAATCGTCTCGGGGCTGATCGTTGCGCTTCTGGCGGGGTGAGGTGGCCGCCGCCGGCGGAGGGAGCGCGTAGATGCTGCCCGTCCTGTTCCGGTGGCGGGGCCGGGCCGTCCCCAGCTACCCGGCCATGCTCTACCTCGGCGTCGTGTTCGGCCTGGTGGCGGGCGATGTCGCGGCGAACGCGAGCGGGCTGAACGGAGCCCGGGTATACATCGCCAGCCTTCTCCTCCTGCCGGTCGCCCTGGTGGGAGCCCGCCTCGCCTCCGTGATCGGGAACTGGAGCGAGTGGCGGCGGGTGCCGGGCAGGATCTGGCGCCGGTCCGAGGGGGGGCAGGCTATGTACGGGGGGCTGGTGGCCGTGCCGGCCTCGCTGCCGCTCCTGGCGGTCCTGGGCGTCCCCTTCTGGGCCTTCTGGGACGTGGCCACGTTCACCATGCTCACCGGCATGGTCTTCGCCCGGGTGGGGTGCCTGCTGAACGGCTGCTGCGCCGGGCGCCCCACCGAGGGCCGGTTCGGCGTGGTGCTCCCGAACCACGAGGGGGTCCGGACACGAAGGGTCCCCACCCAATTCCTGGAGGCGGGGCTCGGGGCGATCCTGCTCGCGCCGGCCGCGGTTCTGCTGGCGTCAAAGGCTCCGCCGGGGTCGGTGTTCACCGAAACCCTGGCCGCGTACGCCCTGGCCCGGCTGTTCCTTCAGCCGCTTCGGGAGTCCCAGGGCCGCGTGGCCGGCGTCCCGGCATTGCGGGCCGCCTCGGCGGCGCTGCTCGGTCTCGCTCTCCTGTCGATCGTTCCGCGCATGGTCTGAGGTGAAAGGGGACGAACGTCATGGACTGGTTCGTGATCCTCACACCCCTTCTGGCGATGGCCGTGATCCTGCTCCTGGGGTTCGCCGGCTGTGACTTCAAGCTCCCCGAGGCGGAACCATCCCGACTGACGCTCGAGGTCCGGTTGCGCTCCCAGCTCACCGTCCTCCGGTCTCGCTTCCAGCTCATCGAGCCGGGCTCGGCGTTCCTGAGGACGGTCACCGACCTGGTCAGGACCGACGACGGGTTCGGCACCATCGTGCTGTCTCATGTCATCGACGAACCGGTCCAGGGGAGCTGGTCCGTCGTGTGCGCGCTTCAGGTGAGTGACCGGACCAGGCAGGCCTTCTCGCAGGGCGCCGGGCTGTTCACGCTGGACCCGGGAGCGCGCTGCGTAGCCGAATTCGAGACGTCCGGGGCTCCCGCCACCAACGACTTCAAGGTGTCGTTCATCGGGCTGGTCTGCGAGCAGTAGGGGGGAGGCCGCACGTGGTGGACTGGTTCGTGGTTCTCTCGCCCCTCCTGGTCGTGGCTGTGATCCTGCTACTCGGGTTCACCGGCTGCGATCTGGTCTTCACCGTCAACCCGCCCCCATCGCTCACCCTGGAGATCCGGGTGCCCTCGGCGCTGACCGTGGTCGAGGCCCGGTTCGTGTTCACCCAGCCCGGGACCACGACCCAGGAGACGGTGACCGGATTGGAGCGGTCCGACGACGGGTCGGGAACGATCGTGCTCTCCCACGTGATCGATTCCCCGGCCGAGGGGGCGTGGTCGGTCAACGCCGGGCTGATCGTGAGCGACGGCACCCGGCAGGACAGCGCGTCCGTCGACGGCCCGTTCACCCTCGACGACGGCGCGCCGGGCGGCACCGCCACCTGGGAAGCATCTGGAAGCCCGCAAGTCGATTTCGCGCTGGGGTTCATCGGGTTCGTCCCCGACCAGTGAGGAGGGCAGGCATGGCGAACATCACGGGCGAATACGACGTGGTCGTCGAGGTGGGAGTGAACGTGCTCAACGGCATCCTCGGGGCCGTGCACGAAAACCAGGACACGAACTTCCCCACGATGCCCCACAGCCTCAACCTGGTGGTCGACGACACGTTTCACGGAGCGGGCGACCCGGTCCCGGAGTCGGATCGAACCGGCATCGTGTCACGGGTCGAGGTCCAGGTGTCGACCCCCATCGTCTCGCTCCCGGTCGACGTGATCGAGGTCCGGCCCGAGGTCTTCTCGGTGTCTGGGCGAGTCCTCGCCGGGCGGTCGGATCCGTACTACCAGGGCGGCGTGGCGTCACCGTCAGGATCGGGGGGCTCGGTCATCGAGGTCGAGACGGACCCCCGGTCGGTGGTGGGGATCTTCGTTCCGCCCACCCGATTCTCCTTCCCCAGGATCACGGCCAAGGTCCGGGTGCGGGCCTTGGTTCGCGACCCCACGGAGGGCCGGCTCCCCGAGTTCCTCGACGGGGACCTGTTCGTGACCACGGCGCTGGTCAGGTCGGACGTGGACGGGGTCGGCACGTTCATCACGCTGGACCGGACCAACGGCCCTCTGGTGACGTTCCAGCCGGCGGCCGGGACGGAGATGACCGACGACCAGCGCGACGCGGTGGCCAGCATCGTGCGCAACGTGATCCGGGGGGACACCGACCCCGCCACGTTCAAGGTCTCGCTCCCGTCGGAGATCAAGCACTTCGACTTCGAGCTCGAGCCCGAGGCCCGCCGCCCCTCGATCATGCTCCTGTTCACGCTGACCGATCGGACCCCGGGCCCGGGAGCCAGGGACAGCGTCGGTCCGGGCCTGCTGCCGGACGGGGCCGACTTCGCGGTGGGGGTGGGCCGCGACTTCGTCCTGGACACGGTTCGATCCCTGCTGTTCCAGGATCTGCCGAGCGAGCTCCGCTTCTCCAAGGCGGGCATCAGTGCGACCGTCCGGCCGGATCTGAACAGCGTGACGTTCGACCTCGAACCGGGCCGCATCCTGTTCTCGGTCTCGGGGGATGGGGAGATCTCGGCGGCGGACATCACCGACCACTTCACCTTCACCATCCAGCAGGCCTTCACCCTTCAGGTGGTGGACGGGGGACTCGAACCCGTCGCCGACGGCGACCCGGTGGTCGACCTTGAAGACATCGCCGTTGGGGGCGACTTCCTGGAGGGCAAGGCCAGGGACGAGATCAAGCAGGAGCGGGATGCCGCCCTCGCCACCGGCGCCTCCCAGTTCCGGGAGAAGCTCGACGTGGGGGGACAGGTCGAACAGATCCTCTCAGGGATCAATCCCCAACCGGCCGGAGTGTCGCTCTCGGGGGTGGACATCCGTCCCGACGGCCTGCTGATCCGGGGGACCATCGGGCTGGCGGCTTCCGGGCCGGTGGTGGTGACCGAGACGGGCCGGGACGGGTTCAACGACGGCCTCGACAGCTTCATCCCGGGGGGGACCATCGACCGGTTCGTGTGGCAGCAGTCGTCGTTCCCGGGCCGGCCGCCGGTGGTGCGGGTCGAAGAGCACCGATTCGTGACGGAGTCCACCCGGGTCAGCATCTTCAGCACGCTGTGTCTGCGGGTGGAGGGGACCAGGGTGACCGCCGGCGGCGGCGCGGTCCCGGTGAGCGGGGCGGCGTGCTTCCGGTTCTCACCGGTCGTCGCCCAGGTGCCCGACCTGCCCCCCGACATCCCGAAGCCGCTGCTCCCGCTCCTGGAGCCGGGGGCGAGGGGCGGGCTGAGGGTGGTGGGCCACTACGATCCGTTCGCCCCCGGCCGGGCGCCGGCGAAGGGCCACGCCAGCCTCCTCCTGCACTTTGGATCCGGACCGGTGGACGAGACGGCGAAGCTCCTCCGGGACGCCCTGGACGGGGCCCGCAAGCGGAAGGCCGCGGTCCTGGGGATGGGCGTCCTCCCATCAGGCGAGCTCGCACGCGGCGGGCAGGGCGCTGCCGACGACCTCCTCTTGATCGAGGACCCGTATGGCCAGTGGGCCGAGGCGTTCGGCATCTCGGAGCCGCCGGCCACCGTGCTGGTCGGCCCCAGGGGCGATGTGGTGTGGCGGGACCGGTCGGCCATCACGGCCAAGAAGCTGGGGGACGCGGTCGGCAAGTACGCCAAGGTTGGCGGCGAGCTAGCAGTGACCCCGATCCGGCTCGCCGTCCGGCTGGGAGAGCGCCCTCCGGACGCTCGGCTCCGCCTGTCCGACGGCAGCGAGCTCAGCCTGAGGAGGCTGAAGGGACGGCCCGTCGCCCTCACGTTCTGGACCTCGCGGTCCGCGCCGAGCATCGACCAGCTCGAGTACCTCCGCGGGCTCCAGGCGGACGGGGACAGGCGGGCCCCGATCGTCATCGCGGTCGGCGACGGCGAGGGCCCCGAGCGGGTCGCGGAGCTCGTCGAGGAGCGCGAATTCCCCTTCCTGGTCCTCGCCGACCCCGACCGGCTGGTCTCCCGAGCCTTCGGCGTGTGGTGCTGGCCCGCCACGGTCTGGATCCGCACCGACGGACGCATCGAGGCCATCGACCTCGGGCTGACGGGCTGACCCGACCCTGGTTGAGGTCAGAGGCGGTCGAACATGATCGCCCGCTTGACCTCCTGGATCGCCTTGGTGACCTTGATCCCGCGGGGGCAGGCCTCGGTGCAGTTGAACGTGGTCCGGCACCGGAACACGCCGCTCTTCTCCGCCAGGATGGCGAGGCGCTCCTTCCCGGCCTGATCGCGGGAGTCGAAGATGAACCGGTGGGCGTTCACGATGGCCGCCGGGCCGATGTACCCCTCGTCGCCCCAGTAGATGGGGCACGAGGTGGTGCACGCGGCGCACAGGATGCACTTGGTGGTGTCGTCGTACCGCGCCCGCTCGGCGGGAGACTGACGGCGCTCCCGCTCGGGCGGCTCCTGGTCGTTCACCAGGAACGGGAGCACTTTCCTGTAGCCCTCGAAGAAGGGCTCCATGTCGACCACGAGGTCCTTGATCACCGGCAGCCCGCGGATGGGCTCGACCGTGACCTTCGGGGCCACGTCCCGCACCAGGACCTTGCACGCCAATGCGTTCTGGCCGTTGATCACCATGGCGTCGGAACCGCAGATGCCGTGGGCGCACGACCGACGGAGCGCCAGGGTTCCGTCCCGGTACCACTTCACCAGGTGTAGCGCGTCCAGCAGCCGGTCGAAGGGTTCGACGTTGACGGTGAACTCGTCCCACCACGAGCCCTCGCGGATGTCGGGGTTGTAGCGCTTGATCCTCAGCGCCAGCGACACCTGCCCGGCGGCCGCCGGCCCGCCCTTGCGCTTGGCGCCGGGCTCCCGGGGCGGGCCCTCCTCCCAGAACCCCAGGTCCTCGCTCTCCTCCGGTTCCCCCTCCCACTCCGCCATCAGTACTTCCGTTCCATCGGGATGTAGGGCCCCAGCTTCACGTCCTTGTACTCCATCCGGATGCCATCCTCCTCCCGGTAGGCGAGGGAGTGAACGAGCCAGTGGTCATCGTCGCGCAGGGGATGGTCCTCCCGGTAGTGCCCGCCCCGGCTCTCGTCCCGGGTCAGGGCGGCCGCCACGACGGTCTGTGAGATGTCGAGGAGGAACCCCAGCTCGACGGCCTCCATCAGCTCGGTGTTGAACACCTTGCCCCGATCCTCCACCCCCACCAGGCGGAACCGCTCCAGGAGTCCGGCCAGGATCCCCTGCGCCTGCGTGAGCTCCTTCTCGTTCCGGACGATCCCGCACAGGTCGAACATCTGCCGCTGGAGCTCCGCCCGGATGTCGGCGGCGAACTCGAGGTTCGGCCCCCGGAGCAGGTGCCGGAGCATCTCGGCGGTGTCCGCTTCCGGACGGGAGGGCAGCCTCGGCATGTCGGCCCCCGCGGCGAAATCAGCCATGTGCTTGCCGCCCCGCCGCCCGAACACCACGATGTCGAGCAGCGAGTTCGTCCCCAGCCGGTTCGCCCCGTGCACCGACACGCAGGCGCACTCGCCGGCAGCGTACAGCCCCGGCACGGGCCGCTCCTCCGTGCCCACGACGACCTGCCCCTCGATGTCGGTGGGGATACCGCCCATCCCGTAGTGGGCGGTGGGCTGGATGGGGACCGGTTCGGTGAGGGGCTCGACCCCCAGATAGATCCGGGCGAACTCGGTCACGTCGGGGATCTTCGTCTCGATCACCTCCGGGTCCAGGTGCCGGACGTCGAGGTACACGAAGTCCTTGCCGTCGATCCCGCGGCCCTCCTTGATCTCCTGGTAGATGGCCCTGCTGACCATGTCTCGGGGCGCCAGGTCCTTGATGGTGGGGGCGTAGCGCTCCATGAACCGTTCGCCCTCGCTGTTGATGAGGATGCCGCCCTCGCCCCGGACGGCCTCGCTGATGAGGATGCCCATCTTGTAGATGCCCGTGGGGTGGAACTGGAAGAACTCCATGTCTTCCAATGGGATGCCCCGCCGGTAGCAGACCGCCAGGCCGTCCCCGGTCAGGGTGTGGGCGTTCGAGGTGACCTTGAACATCTTCCCGTACCCGCCCGTGGCGAACAGCACGGCCTTGGCGTGGAAGACGTGGATCTCGCCGTTCGCCAGCTCGTAGGCCACCACGCCGGCGCATCGTCCGTCGTCGGTCATCAGCAGGTCCAGCACGTAGAACTCGTTGAAGAACCGCACGTCTTGGCGGATGCACTGCTGGTAGAGCGTCTGGAGGATCATGTGGCCCGTGCGGTCGGCCGCGTAGCAGGCTCGCCGGACCGCGGCCTCGCCGTGGTTGCGGGTGTGGCCCCCGAACCGCCGCTGGTCGATCCGGCCGTTCCGGGTCCGGTTGAACGGGAACCCCCAGTGCTCGAGCTCGATCACGGCGTCAACGGCCTCGTCGGCCATGATGATCGCGGCGGGCTGGTCGACCAGGTAGTCGCCTCCCTTCACCGTGTCGAAGGCGTGCCACTCCGGGTAGTCCTCCTCGACGTTCCCCAGCGCGGCGCACATCCCGCCCTGGGCGGCCCCGGTGTGGGAGCGGGTGGGGTAGAGCTTCGAGATCACGCACGTCTTGACCTGCTTGGATGCCTCGAGGGCGGCCCGAAGACCGGCCCCGCCGGCGCCGACCACGACGGCGTCGTACTTGTGGAAGGTGGTCACGACCGCGGCATCAGCAGTGGAGGGCGATCCGGAGGGCCTGGCTGATGTCCGGCCACCGGCAGGCGTTGAACGTGAACACGACGATGGTCCCCAGGGCGAACAGCACGAGGCCGGTGATCATCCACGCCCCGTTCACCGTGGTACGCAGGCCGGGCCGTCGCACGTAGTCGAGGGTGATGGTCCGCAGGCCGTTGATCCCGTGCAACAGGGCGAGGGACAGCATCAGCCAGTCCCAGGTCTGCCAGAAGGGGTTCTGCCACCGGACGGCCACGAACCCGAAGTTGACCCGGTCCACCCCGCCGCCGAACACGTGCATGATCAGAACGTGTCCCACCGCGAGGACCAGCAGCAGGATGCCCGAGACCCGCATGAAGATCCACCACCAGAACTCGCCGCCCTTCCGAGGCGGCTGGCGCCCGGCCCGGTACGGGAGGCCGGTGCCCAGGCTGTCTCGGTGGACCGGACGGGCCGGGCGTCCCGTGTCCAGCGCCATCAGAAGTACTTCACCACGATGGGCTTCACGATCAGGTAGGTGATCGGGATCATCCCGGCGACGAACAGGCCGACCGTCCCGTAGATCAGCTGGCGGTTGAAGTCCGAGGCCTTCGGCCAGAAGTCGATGACCATGATCCGGACGCCGTTCAGCGCGTGGTAGATGACCGCCGCCACCAGCCCCAGCTCCAGGAGCCGGATGAAGGGATTGTGATAGACAGCGACCACCCGGTTGTAGGCGCTGGGGCCCCAGCCGACCAGGGCCGTGTCCACCACGTGGGCGAACAGGAACAGGATGATGGCGGCTCCGGTGACCCTGTGGGCGATCCAGGACCACTGCCCCTCGTGGCCCCGGTACAGGCTTCCGCGTTCGCGCCTCAGTCGGGCGATCCGTCGCTGCGCCATCTGGCTCCCATCATCTTCTCGCAAGTCGGACGACCGGACGGTCGGGAGCGGCGGGAGTCTAGCAAAGCCTCAGGCGGCGGCGAGGCAACGGATCTCAGGCAGCCCCGAGGCCGCCTCGTGCCACGTCGAGCCCTCATCGGGGGAGACGAACACCCGCCCATCTTCGGTGCCGAAGGCCACATCCTCGCCGGCGCCCACGAGCCAGCCCGTGTCGACGTTGCCGTCGAACCAGGGCGGGAGGCCGCGGCGGCACCACTCGAAGGCGTCGCTCCCCAGCGGCTTGCGATAGACCGCGGCCAGCGCGCCATCCGGACCGCGAGAGGCGGACACGAGCACGGTGTCGCCCGCCAGGGTCACAGCCCGGCAGTAGTAGGCGTCCAGGCCGTCGGTCTCCAGCCTCCACGTGTCGCCGCCGTCCTCGCTCACGGCCAGGCCATACGCGGTGGCGGCGAGCACGAGGCGTTCGTGCCGGGGGTGGGCCAGGACCTGGTGCACGTCCACCTCGACGTCGATGGTCGGCTGCCAGGACCGCCCCTGGTCCCGCGACCGGGGGATCCCTCCGACGTGCACGTTCACGTAGAGCGCCCCATCCGCTCCGCCGGCCACCGACCTGGTGTCGGGCGCTCCACCCCAGGGGGTGTACCACTCCTCGCGCCCCTTGACCCGGTCGAACGACTTCGCCCGCTCGAGGCCGTTCGCCCCCAGCCGGAGCAGGTGCGCTTCGGCCGTGCCCACCAGCAGCTCCTTGCCGGCCACCCCGAGGCACGTGACCCTGAATCGGCCGACCCTGCCGAGCTCCCGCCATGAGCCGTGGGACGATTCGGCGAGGGTCCGGCCGTCCAGCAGGGCCCACCATCGCGTCCCTCGCTTCGCCAGGGCGGCGACGTCGCGCCCGGGAAGTGCCGGCTTGCCTCCCGAGCCGAGCCGGTACAGACCCTCGCGGGTTCCGACCAGAAAACGCGCTCCCCCCATGCACCGACGAGCGTAGTGCACGCCGTCGGTTTCGCGCGACTCATCCGGGCTTCGGGTGGAGCGGAAGAAGCAACGGCGGCCGGGGTGGCTGGTCGAAGTCGAAGTCCTTCGACAGGTCGCCCAGGAGGGTCGCGTTCTCCCGAACGTCGGGCCTGGGGTCGGGCCGCCCGTCCGTCGCGGGGTCGAGCCGCTCCCCGGCCAGGAAATCGTCCTCGATGAACTTCAGATAGGCGTCGAACGACAGCACCTGGTGGTCGACGTAGCCCGGGCACGGGTAGGGGCTGATCACGAGCCCGGGCACGCGCAGGCCGTAGCCGCTCGGGTCCACCACCGGCGGGCGGACGTGGTCGTAGAACCCACCCCAGTCGTCCCAGGCCAGGAAGATCGCCGAGCTCGGCCAGTCCGGCCCGCGCATCACCGCATCTACCAGGCTGGTCACCCACGCCTTGCCCCGGCTCACCAGGGCCGGCGGATGCTAGCTGTCCCGGGCGTTCGGGACCACCCAGGACACGGCGGGCAGCGTGCCCCTCGCCGCGGCGGTGAAGAAGTCGGCGGCCGGCCGGACGTTCCCGAGCTGGCCGTCCAGATGAACGGTGACGAAATCCGGCAGGGGGTTCCAGATCTCGGGGGTGCCGATCTTCTGCGGCCGCGGCGAGCACGTGATCGCGCCGTCGTCGCAGTCGGGCTGATAGCCCTGCTCGAGGTAGTAAGCCCACGAGACACCGGCCCGGTGAAGGAGGTAGGTGAGGTCGGTCCATCCGTAGTCCGGCTGCCCCGACCGGTCCGGGTCGAGCCGGTCCAGGGCGCTCTGGGCACGTGGCGGGGTCGCGGGGATCCGAGCAGCGGGCCGACCATCCCGACACCATGAACAGGTGGGATGGAAGGCTCCACCCGAGGTTCGGCGCGAACATGTGGTCCTGGAGGACGAACCGGCGGGCGTAGGTCCAGTAGTTCGGGATCTCCCGATCGTCGTGGTAGTCCACGACGTCGAGGCGAAGCCCGCCCTCGCACCCGGGCTCCAGGGTGATCCAGGGGAGGTTCGGCACCGGTGGGACCGGATGGCCCCGACGGCGCGCCGGACGAACCCATCCATCCGGCCTCCGTCGATGTCCGCCCGCGCGTCGCCGGCTTGGTGCGGCCCGCCGACGTTGCGGTCCCGAGCGTCGTGGGTCGGCCGGACGCACCCGCTCCCGCCTGGCTCCGGGAGGGAAGGAACCGGCCTGCCGTCTCGCATCGGGATGCCGTCGGCTCCGGGAAACGTCCCGAAGCTGGAGTCGAACGACCGGTTCTCCTGCATGATCACGATGACGTGCCGGATCTTGTGGATCCCCGCATCCGCCACGGCGCCGGAGGGCGAGGTTCCGACGATGCCCGTGCACGACGAAGCGGCCTGGGCAAGGAAGACCAGCCCGACGGCCACTGGGCGCCATGCTCGCGGCGCGCGCATCGCACATGGTTCGCCAGGGTCCCGGGCAGGGTTCGCGGTTGGCCTGGGCGAATCGAGATAATGCCCCGAACCGCCGGTCCGTGGAGGGAGGAACGTGACGTCCGACGGTGATCTGAGCGCGGCCCGTTGGGCTTGGAGCTCCGTGTGGGGAGAGCAGGGCGATCGGGACGAGACCGCGCCCGATTTCGATCCCGACGCCCTGGCCCTCGACCTGGCGGCGCGGTTCGCCCGTGCCATGCGGGGATCCGGACGAGCCGGGGCCGCGGTGGCGGCGGAGGCGATCTGGGCCCGCATCGACGGACCCCTCCCCGAGCGCGGGGTGCCGCGGGAAAGCCTGCTGGACGAGCTGGAGGACCGGGTGTGGGAAGGGCTGGCCGGCACCACCGGGCCCCGGCACTTCGGCTACGTGACCGGTGGGCTCCTCCCGGGCGCGGCGGCGGCGAAGGCCTGGTCGGTGGCGCTCGACCAGAACCTCGGCCTGTGGGCGCTGTCCCCGGCCGGGGCTGAGCTGGAGCAGGTGACGCTGCGCTGGCTGGCCGAGCTGCTGGGCTATCCATGGGCCACCGGGGTGTTCACCACGGGGGCCACCATGGCGAACACGGTGGCGCTGGCGGTGGCCAGGCACGCGTTCGCCCGGCGCCACGGCGTCGACGTCGCGAAGGACGGGGTCCGGGCCCTTCCGCCCTACGCGATCTACGGCAGCGCGGAGCTCCACCTCTCCGACCACAAGGCCATCCGGACGCTCGGGCTCGGGTCGGGGGCCGTTCGGAGGATCCCCATCGACGGCGCGTACGCGATGCGACCGGTGCTGCTGGCGGAGGCGATGGCGCGGGACGCAGCGGAGGGCATCCAACCGCTGGCGGTGATCGCCCAGGCCGGATCGGTCAACACCGGGGCCAGCGATCCCCTGGAGGCCATCGCCGACGTCTGCGGGGAGCGCGGGACGTGGCTGCACGTCGACGGCGCGTTCGGCGCGTTCTTCCGGCTGTGCGAACGCACCGCACCCCTGGTTGCCGGGCTCGAGCGCGCCGATTCGCTGGCCGTCGACGGGCACAAGTGGCTGAACCTGCCGCACGGAACGGGGTGGGCGCTGCTGCGGGACCCGGAGCTGCATCGGGAGGCCTTCGCCGGGACCGCGGGGTATCTGACCAGGACGAGAGGCGCCGGGCAGGACCTCCACGAGCTGGGGATCGAGGCCAGCCGGGACTGGAGAGGGGTCGCCGCGTGGGCCGCGCTGAAGGAGCTCGGGCGCGAGGGGGTGGTCGAGCTGGTGACCCGATGCTGCGACCTCACCCGGGAGCTGGTCGGGATGGTGGAGCGTTCGGAGCGGCTGGAGGTGACCGCCCCGGCCCCGACGTGCGTGGCCTGCTTCCGCTACCGGCCGGATGGATGGAGGAACGGGCCGAAGCTCGACGAGCTGAACCGGCGCATCGTCCAGGCCCTCGCGGCCAGCGAGGACGTGTTCGTCACCGGGGCGACCCTCATGAACGGCTTCTGCGTCCGGGCCTGCATCGTGAACTGGCGGACCCGCCGCGACGACGTGGAGGCGCTTGTTCGAGCCGTCGAGTCGGCAGGACACGACCTGGCTGACGTAGGATCTGGGCCCGTCCAGGGAGACAGGTGATGCGACGCCACCCACCCATCGGAGCGTGGCTGGGCTCCATGTACGCTCTCCTCCTGATCGGGCAGGCCCTCCCCGGGACGGCCCTCGCCGCCGGGGATCTGGTGAGGGTGTCGGTCTCCAGCTCGGGAGGGCAGGGCGACCTGGCCAGCACCGAGGACATGATCTCCGCCGACGGGCGATACGTGGCCTTCTCCTCCGATGCGTCGAACCTCGTGCCCGGTGACACGAACGGGTTCTCCGACGTTTTCGTCCACGACGTGCTGACCGGTGAGACCACTCGGGTGTCGGTGTCGTCGGATGGCGAGCAGAGCAACAACTACAGCGGCGGGCCGTCCATCTCCGCCAACGGGCGCTTCGTCTCCTTTACCTCCCCGGCATCCAACCTGGTGCTCGACGATACCAACGGCGCCTATGACGTGTTCGTCCACGACCTCGTCAACGGGGTGACGACGCGAGCGTCGGTCTCATCAGACGGCGGGCAGGGTGAGGGAGAGGGCGGAAGCGTGGACAACTCGATCTCCGCGGATGGCCGGTACGTGGCGTTCATGTCCGGCGCGAACAACCTCGTTCCCGGGGACACCAACGGAGAGCCCGACATCTTCGTGCACGACACCGTGACGGGCACCACCACCCGGGAGTCGGTGGGCGATGGGGGAGAGCAGTCCAACGGGGAGACCGACGAGCCCTCGATCTCGGCCGACGGTCGCTACGTGGCCTTCTCCTCGAACTCCTACTCGCTGGTCCCCGGCGAGGACTCGTTCGACTGGGACATCTTCCTGCGCGACCGGGTGGCCGGGACCGTCTCGCGGATCTCGGATTCGCCCCGGGGCGGCGAGGCCAACGGAGAGAGCTTCGACCCCGCCATCTCATCGGGCGGCCGGTTCGTGGCCTTCGAGTCGTTCGCGTCG
>DASWCX010000098.1:0-4717 GCA_036395815.1 Actinomycetota bacterium
CCTCCAGCCCGTCGTTCCCCCGGGCCAGCAGTCCGACCATAGCGCCGCGCTCGGCGAACTTCCGGACGGTGGCTCGGCCCACTCCCGAGGTGGCGCCGGTCACCACGACGACTTCGGTGGATCCGCTCATGGTCGCTCATGCCTTTCGGTAGCGGTCGGCGTCGGCGCGCTTCAGCTCGAGGCCCATCCCCGGCCGCGAGAGGTCGGGTCGCAGCATCCCGCCGGTCGGGTCGAGGACCCCGTCGAACAGCAGGCGATCGACCCGCGCGTGATCGTGGAAGTACTCGAGGTGACGAAGGTTCGGCACGGCGCAGGCCGGGTGGGCGTGGAGGGACTGGGCGGTGTGCCCGCTCACCTGCAACCCGTGGGCGGCGGCGACGGCGCAAGCCCGGAGCCACTCGGTGATCCCGGCGCACCGCGACACGTCGGCCTGGAGGCAGTCCACGGCCCCCGCCGCGCACATCCGTTCGAAGTACGGGAGGTCGTATCCGTACTCCCCGGCGGCCACGTCGACGTCGACCAGGTCGCGGATCTCGCGGAGTCCCTCGAGGTCGTCGGACGAGACCGGCTCCTCGAACCAGATCACTCCTTCGTCCCGGAAGCGGCGGGCGAGGCGCACGGCCTGCTTGCGGCCGTACGCTCCGTTGGCGTCGACGAACAGCTCGGCTCGATCCCCGATCACCTTGCGGGCCAGGGCGATCCGTTCGAGGTCGCGGTCCTCCTCCGACCCCCAGCCCGCCCCGATCTTGATCTTCACCCGCGGGATGCCCTGCTCCTCGACCCAGCCCCCGAGCTGGCGAGCGAGGCGGTCGTCGTCGTACGAGGTGAATCCGCCGCTGCCGTAGACGGGGACCTCCCGGCGGACCGTGCCGAGCAATCTCGCCAGTGGCAGGTCGAGCAGGCGGGCCTTGAGGTCCCACAGGGAGGTGTCGACGGCCGCGATGGCCATCGAAGCCACGCCGGGGCGCCCCGTGTTCCGGATGGCTCGAACCATCGCACCCCACGCGGCGGGAACGTCGAACGCATCGAGGCCGATGACGGCGTCCCGCAGGAGGTCTCCGACCAGCGTGGCGCACGCGGACGGGCTGTAGGTGAACCCGAGCCCCGTGACGCCGCCCGCCACGGCCTCGACCACGACCACGGAGGTGTGGTCCCAGGTGAGGGTCCCGTCCGACTCGGGCCCGCCTTCGGTCGGCACGGTGTACACCGAGACGTCGAGCCGCTCGATGGCCGGCCCCACCGCTACCCTTTCAGCTGGTCGAGCTTGTCCCGGAACAGCGTCGACGCAATCGCCGCCTTTCGGGGCTGGCCCCGGAGGAACGACTCGGCGAACTTCTTCGCCTGGTCGTAGCGCACCTTCGCCGGCATGGGCGGCTCGTCCGGATTGACCACCACGTCGACCAGCGCCGGGCCCGGGTACTCGAGCGCCTCCAGAACGGCGGGTTCCAGGTCCCCGGGCTTCTCCACCCGGATCCCTCGCCCGCCGTTCGACTCGGCCCACGACGCGAACTCCGCGGACCTCCGGTACCGAACCCCGAACTCGAGGAACCCAAGGGCCATCTGCTCCCACAGGATCTGTCCGAGCAGGCCGTTGTTGCAGATGAACACCTTCACCGGGAGCTCGTTGTCGAGCGCCGTCAGGAACTCCGCCATCAACATGGCGAACCCGCCGTCGCCGATGAAGGCGATGCACTGTCGACCGGGGTGGGCCCACTGCGCGGCGATCGCATACGGGAGCCCCGGGGCCATCGTGGCGAGGTTGCCCGAGAGCATGAACTGCCGGTCCCCACGGATGTCGAACTGGCGGGCCGCCCACGTGGCGATGGTCCCCGAGTCGCTGGCCAGGATGGCGTCGTCGGCGGCCAGCCGGTTGATCACGCTCATCAAGTACTGGGGCTGGATCGGCTCGCGGTCGGGACCGGCCAGGTCCTCGATCTCCTCCCGCCACTTCCGCATCCCCTCCTGCGCCTTCTCCAGGAACCCCCGGTCCTCCTTCCGCTGGAGGAGCGGGATCAGGCCCTTGAGGGTCTCCTTCGCGTCGCCCACCAGGGGGACCTCGACCGGGATACGGTTGCCGACCCGGGTGGGGTCGATCTCGATCTGCACCGTCCGGGCCTTCTCGGGCAGGAAGGCGGTGTACGGGAAGTTCGTGCCGACCATGAACAGGGTGTCGCATCCGTCCATGGCTTCCTCGGATGGACGGGTGCCGAGCAGGCCCAGTCCGCCGGTGGTGAGGGGGTCGTCGTCCGGGACCGCCGCCTTGCCCAGCAGGGACTTCACGATGGGGCTGGCCAGGAGGTCCGCCGCGGCGAGCACCTCCTGGCGGGCATGGATCGCTCCGGCCCCCACCAGCATGGCGACCTTCTTGCCCTCGTTCAGGACGGCCGCGGCCCGTTCGATGTCGGCCCGAAGCGGGACGATCTGCGGGGGGTTGTAGGACGGTGAGGTCATGGGGGCCCGGGCCGTCCCCAGGCCGGCCTCGTACGGGCTGATGTCGGCGTCGGACTCCTGGATGTCGACCGGCATCGTGATGTGGGCCACCGTCCGCCGCGACAGCGCCGTGCGGACGGCGATGTCGACGATCGTCGGGATCTGCACCGGCACCGTGACCATGTGGTTGTAGGCGGCCACATCCATGTACAGCTTCTCCAGGTGAACCTCCTGCTGAAAGCCGGTCCCGAGCTGCGTGGTGGACTGCATCCCGGTCAGCGCAAGAACGGGGGCGTGGTCGAGCTTCGCGTCGTACAGGCCGTTCAGGAGATGGATGCCGCCCGGGCCCGACGTCGCCAGGCAGACCCCCAGCCGGCCGGTCGACTTCGCGTACCCGCACGCCATGAACGCAGCCGCTTCCTCGTGATGCACCAGCACGAAGCGGATCCGATCCTCGTGACGCCGCAGGCCCTCCATGATCCCGTTGATGCCGTCTCCGGGCAGGCCGAACACGGTATCCACGCCCCAGTCGATCAGGCGCTCGATCAGCACCTCGCCTGCGATCTTCTTCGCCACGGTGGTTCCTCCTTCGTTCGCCCACAGCCGGGCCGAGTGCGCCGGCCAGGCCATGCTCGCGGCTCTCGTTGCCAGTGGCTTACCCCTTGGAGGAGCGACCAACCAGCGGATCACCTGGCCACAAAGGGCAGCGCGGCCGCGTAGGTCAGCAGGAGAAGCATCGCTTCCCAGCGAGACACTCGGGTCCCTCTGGCCATGAAGCCCCAGGAGCCCAGGGCGAGGGCGGCCATCAGCCACAACGGCGCCACGCCGATCCCGGGGCCGGAACCCTCGGACAGGAACCCAACGACCAGGCCCCCGCCCAGGGCGATGAACAGGTTGCCCCCCACCGTGTTGCCCACGACGAGGTCGTGGTCACCTCGTCGCGCGGCCTGGACGTTCGAAGCGATCAGCGGGGCTGAGGTCCCGATGGCAACGAGGGTCAGCCCCACCAGGCCCTGGCCCACCCCCAGTCGGCTGGCGAGGTCGGCGCCCGAGCGAACCAGCACCTCAGCGGCCACGAGCATGCCGGCCATGCTCAAAAGGGTTCGCGCGACTTCTCTTCCGGTGCGGTGTCGCCTGGGCTCGCCGAAGAAGTCCACCACCTCGACGGCGAGCTCATCTCGAACGGGGACGATGCGGGCGTTCAGCAGCAAGAGCACCAGCGCCGCCACCAACGCCAGGGAAAAGACCACGCCCGTGTTCGCGGAGGGTGTACTTCTCGTGAGCAGCCCGAACAACAGGACCGAGCCCACGCTGATGGGCGCCTCTCGGCGGATGGCGATGGAGTCCACCCGAATGGGAGCGACCATGGCGGCGATGCCCAGCCCGAGCGAGATGTTCGCGATGATGGACCCGACCAGGTTGCCCACCGCGAGCTGCAGCTCTCCCCGTGCCGTGGCAACGCCCGAGACCAGGAGTTCGGGAAGGCTGGTCCCGATCCCCCCCACCACGGCGCCGACGATGGTCGGCCGGATCCGCAGAACGGAAGCAAGCCGGGCCACCCCGACCACGAACTGGTCGCCCGCGATGGTCAGTCCGGCAAGGCTGACAACCAGCAGGGCGACGTCGGCGCTCATCGCTCTCCGTTCCGCCAACAAAAGAGGCGCCGTTTGCCGACCAGGCTTCCCGGCGCCCCGAACGTACGTCGTCGTAGAGGACCGGAGTGTACCCGGGCGGCACGACCCGCCGCACACCGGGACGGGGGGCTCAGCCCGCTCTGCCGTCCAGAGCGATCTTGATCAGCTGAGACAGGTGCACCGCCTTGCGGCCGGTGGCCTGTTCGATCTGGGTTCGGCAGCTGAACCCGTCGGCCACGATCACGGCGTCGTCGGACTCCCGCACCTTCGGCAGGAGCCTTCGCTCGCCCACCTTCATCGACACCTCGTACTTCTCGGCCTCGAATCCGAAGGAACCCGCCATGCCGCAGCAGCCCGCGTCCACGACCTCGGCGTCGACCCCCAGCTGCTCCAGCAGCTTCCGTTCGGCGTCGAAGCCCATCACCGAGGCGTGGTGGCAGTGCGGCTGGACCACCGCCTTCGTCCCCGAGAGCTTCGGCGGCTCCCAGCCCTGCTTCCGAAGGAACTCCGACAGCACGAAGGACTGCATGGCCAGGCGGTGGGCGTCCTCGTCGTGGGGGAACAGGTTTGGCAGCTCATCTCGGAACACCGCCAGACAGCTGGGCTCGACCCCGATCACCGGGAACCCGGCCCGGATGGCCGGCCGGAGCTCG
>DASWCX010000099.1:0-3110 GCA_036395815.1 Actinomycetota bacterium
GAAGCGCACGTACCGGAAGCCGCTGCCGTTGTCGCCGCTGGTGAACCTGGATCGCGAACGGTGCGTGCTGTGCGCCAGATGCACCCGGTTCTGCGATCAGATCTCCGGCGACCGGTTCATCGAGCTGTTCGACCGGGGGGCAGCCGAGCAGGTCTCGATCGCTCCCGGGGAGGACTTCCGGTCGCCGTTCTCAGGCTACACGATCCAGATCTGCCCGGTGGGTGCGCTGACCGCCACGACCTACCGGTTCGCCGCCCGGCCGTTCGACATCAGAACGGGCGACACGATCTGCCCCCACTGCGCCTGCGGGTGCAACGTGAAGGTGGACCTGCGGCGGGGGGAGGTCGTTCGCCACCTTGCCCGGGACAACGGCGAGGTCAACGAGGCCTGGCTGTGCGACAAGGGCCGGTTCGCCTTCTCCTTCCCCGACCGGCCGAACCGGCTGACCACCCCGCTCCTGCGCGATCGCGGCCTCGAGCCCGTCTCGTTCGGTGAGGCGCTCGACGCCGTGGCGCAGTGGTCGAAGGGCGATGCGTCGGTGGCGTTCCTGTCCGGGGGACGGCTGTCGGACGAGGACGCCTACGCGCTGTCGAAGCTGGCCCGGGCGGTGTTCCAGACGAACGACGTGGACCACCGCCTCACCGGACCGTCCGATGTCCCCCTCGAGGTCGAACGGGCCCAGGCGGCCGGGATGCCGGTCACCTATCGGGACGTGGAGCGGGCGAAGGCGATCCTGGTGGTCGGGCTGGACGCCGAGCAGGAGCTGCCCATCCTGCACCTGCGGATCCGAAAGGCGGCCCGGAGGGGGAGGATGGTCTTCGTCCTTCACCCGCGCCGGACACGCCTGTGGGACCTCGCCGAGCACCTGCCGTACACGCCCGGCGAGGAGGCCGCCGTCATCGAAGGCCTCGCCTCGGCGGAGGACGGATCGGTCGAGAGCCGGATCCTTGCGGCCCTGCGCGACGCGGGCCACTCGGGAGTGGTGCTGGCCGGATCCCGGCTGGCGGATTCGCCCGGCGCGGTGGGCGCCGCCGCCGCCCTGGCGGCGGAGTTCGGCGCGAAGTTCGCCCACCTGACGCGGCGGGCCAACGACCGGGGGGCCTTTCGAGCCGGTCTGCACCCGGCGCTGCTGCCGGGCGGCCGGCCGGTCGACGACACCGCGGCCCGGGGCAGGGTGCGGACCGAGTTGGACATGCCGGTTCCCGCGGAGCCGGGCCGGGACACCGCGGCGATCCTCGAGGCCGCCGCGAACCGCGAGATCGCCGTCCTGTTCCTGGTGGGGGTTGACCCGCTGCGCGACTACCCCGACGCCCGGCTCGCCCGGCGGGCCCTGGAGAACGTGCCGTACAAGGTGGTGGTCGACGTCTCCGCCGACGCCATGGCGAGCTACGCGGATGTCATGCTCCCGGCCGCCCCGTACCTGGAGAAGGACGGCCACTACACCGACTGGGAGGGCAGGTCGCAGCGGCTGCGTCCGGTGAGGCCACCGCTCGGCCTGGCCCGAAGCGAGTGGGAGATCTTCCAGGAGCTGTCGGAGGTCATGGGGCGGGACATGGGGTTCGGCTCTTTGGACGCGCTGCATGAGGAGATGGGAGGGCTGTTCGGGTCGGGGACCATGGCGCCGGCTGAGGTCGGACCACCCCCGCGTCGCTCGCGTTCGCTCGACTCCGCGGGGGGCCCCCGGTCCTCCCCGCCGGAGCGGGGTGCCGCGACAGCGCATCCGGTCGATCCCGCGGCGCCTCCGCCTGACGGCCCGGACTCGATCACGTTGTTCTCCTACCCCCTTCTGGTGGATGAGGGGCGGCTCTCCGTTGGCGCTGAGACGCTCAAAGCTGCTCTCGAGGAGTCCGCGTTCGTTGAGGTGCATCCTTCGGATGCCAAGCGGCTCCGGATCTCGCATGGCTCTGTCGCTCGGATCACCACGGAGGCGGGGACGGCTGAGCTGCCGGTGCGGGTCAGTGATGGGATGGCTCAGGGAGTGGGGTTCGTGCCGTGGAACCAGCCAGGGCTCGCGGCGAACACCCTCCTGTCCGGCCGGTCGTTCACCCGGGCCACGCTCGAACCGGCGAAGAAAGAGGTGCCGGCGTGATGGTCGCGGGCATCGACTGGGTCTCGTGGATCCTGCTGATCGCGCGGGTGGCGCTGATCTTCGTCGTGCTGCTGGTGGCGGTGATGCTCACCGTCTGGCTGGAACGGAAGATCGTGGCCGACATGCAGATGCGGCTCGGACCCACGCGGGCGGGTCCCTTCGGCATCCTGATCACGCTGGCCGACGGGGTGAAGCTGTTCTTCAAGGAGGGGATCACCCCGATCACCGCCGACCGGCCCGTCTACCTCGTCGCCCCGCTGGCCTCGCTGGTGCCGGCCATGCTGGCGTTCGCGGTGATCCCCTTCGGGACGGGGGTGACCCTGTTCCACCGCCGGGTCCCGTTCCAGATCACGGACCTCAACGTGGGGATCCTCTGGATCCTGGCCATGGCCTCGCTGGCGGTCTACGGCGTGGTCCTGGCCGGCTGGTCGAGCGGGTCGAACTATCCGCTGCTCGGGGCGATCCGCTCGAGCGCCCAGATGATCTCCTACGAAGTGGGCATGGGCCTGGGGCTGGTGGCGGTCCTCCTGTTCAGCGGCACGCTGACCATGGGCCAGATCGTGGCGGTGCAGGCCAGGCACTTCGACGTGACGGGCCTTCGGTGGCTGCCGAAGTGGAACATCTTCTTCCAGCTCCCGGCGTTCATCCTCTATTACACGGCGGCGGTGGCGGAGACCAACCGGCCGCCTTTCGACCTCCCCGAGGCCGAAACGGAGCTGGTGGCCGGCTATCACCTCGAGTACTCGGGGATCAAGTTCGCGATGTTCTTCCTGGCCGAGTACATGCACATGATCACCGTCTCGGCGGTGGCGGTGACCCTGTTCTTCGGCGGGTGGCACGGGCCGATGTTCAATCTGGTCTCCTGGCTGTGGCCCCTGCTCTGGTTCCTGGTGAAGCTCGTGGTCCTGATCTTCGTGTTCGTCTGGATCAGGGCCACGCTGCCCCGGTTCCGCTACGACAAGCTGATGTCGTTCGGGTGGAAGGTGCTCATCCCGCTGGGGCTGCTGTGGATCCTGATCAC
>DASWCX010000100.1:0-1751 GCA_036395815.1 Actinomycetota bacterium
TCCCAGGAGGTGTGCTTCGTCCCGGGCGCCGACCACGGCGCGTTCCTCGAACGGCACGCCCCCGACCTGGTCCACGCCGGCGAGGTGGTCGATCCGGCCGGCCGGCCGCTCGCCCAGCACGACGGCACGTTCCGGTTCACCATCGGCCAGCGGCGGGGGCTCGGGGTCCCGAGCGGCGAGCGGCTGTACGTGGTCGACGTCGATCCCGGAGCGAACCGGGTGGTGGTGGGGCCCGGGGAGCTCCTGGCGCGGCGGGGCCTTCGCGCCGACCGGGTGCGCTGGGTGGCCGGCGAGCCTCCGGCCGGCGGCCCGTTCGAGGCCCACGTCAGGATCCGGTACCGGGGCGAGGACGTTCCGGCCGCGGTCGAGGCCACCGGCCATGATCGCGCGGTGGTGGAGTTCCGGTCGCCCCAACGCGGGGTCGCCCCCGGCCAGAGCGTCGTGATCTACAGCGGCGACGAGGTCCTCGGGGGCGGCCGCATCGCCGAGGCGCTTCGGTCCCCATAGCGGTCCGGCTCCGGTCTCGTCCTCAGGAGGTGCTTCCGTGCTGATCGAACATCAGGGCTCCCGGCCGCGGGTCCACCCGTCCGCCTACGTGGCTCCCACGGCCGTCGTGTGTGGCGACGTCCGGATCGGGGAGGGCTCGCGGATCCTGTTCGGCGCCGCACTCATCGCCGAGGGCGGACCGGTCGAGGTGGGACGGAGCTGCGTCGTGATGGAGAACGCCGTGATCCGGGGCTCGAAGCGCCACCCGGTGACAATCGGCGACCACGTGCTGATCGGCCCGCGGGCCTACCTCTCCGGATGCACCATCGGGGACGAAGTGTTCCTGGCCACCGGAGCGACAGTCTTCAGCGGCGCCACCGTGCGCCGCCGGGCGGAGGTCCGGATCAACGGCGTGGTCCACGTCAGGACCGCGGTCCCCGAGGGCGCCACGGTGCCGATCGGATGGGTGGCGGTCGGCGATCCTGCCGAGATCCTTCCTCCGAACGAGCACGACCGCATCTGGGCGATCCAGCGCGAGCTGAACTTCTCCCGCGAGGTGTGGGGGCTCGAACGCGCGGCGCCCGGCGAGACCATCATGCCGGAGATGACGGAGCGCTACGCGCGCGCCCTCGGCCGCCACGCCGACGACCGGGTGCTCGGCTGACGCAACGCCCGCGGGCCCTCACGGGTACGCGAACCAGACCAGCCAGCTCCCTCGGCGATCCACCAACAGGAAGTGCTCGGTGAGGGCAGGGGCATCTCGAAGCGAGCACGGCCTGGTCCCGACGGGGCAGACCGCCACCCACCACGAGAGATCCAGGGTGCGCCGGCCGCAGTTCCCCCGAACGAGCCCGGCGTATGGCGATTCGGCTGCCGGCCCGGAAACTACGCCCTCGGGTGTCAACGTTCGGACCCGGCCCGGCAGTTCCCCGCTCGACCAGGTCGTTTGAAGGATCGGCCAGTAGGCCCGGTCGGCCAGAGAGAGGTCCGTGTCGAAGCTCTCGGTCCCAAGCCGCGACAGGTGGGGAAGGATCTGGGCGGGGGCCCCGGCCTCCGGTTGTTCGAGCCCGTCCGGGCTGGGGCAGCCTCCCGGGTTCCCCCACGCCGGAAAGGACGCGGCGGTTGGATAGATCGAAGGCGGAAACGTCAGCTCGGCCTTCCGGACTTTCAGCGACGCCAGCCGCGCGGCCGATCTGGAGAGTTCGTCCTGCAACTGGCGGATGTGGGCGCGAAGCTCCGCCAACCGCACAGAGTCCGACTGGATC
>DASWCX010000101.1:0-6725 GCA_036395815.1 Actinomycetota bacterium
CCGTCTGCGCGGCCCGGCGGACGATGACGCCCACTGCGGCCACCGCAACCAGCCCGCCCGCGATCTCCAGCCCGGTCAGCGGTTCGCCCAGCACCACCAGGGCCGCCACCGACGAAACGATCGGCTCGGCCAGGATGAACAGCGAGGAGACGGACACGTCGACCTGCGGGTGCGCCCACGCCAGCAGGATATGGCCGCCCTGGGCTCCGGTCACGAACAGGAGCAGCCACAGCCAGTCGGCGGCCCGAAGCCCTGCCAGCGACTGGCCCGAGAGCATCGCCACCGGCGTCACCACCACAGCCGCAGTGATGGTCACGGCCGTCATGTACTCGATCGCCGGGACCGTGGTCCGCGCGTGCTTCGACAGCAGGAAGTAGGTGGTGAACATGAGCAGCGATCCGACCGCCAGCAGGTCCCCCCGCAGGCCCCACACCGGCGTCCCGCTCGACCCGATCACCACCGCCACCACCCCGGCCACCGACACCGCCGTCCACGACACCTCGAACCGGGTGACCCGCTCGCCGAACAGCGGGCCCGCCACCAGCTGGATGAGCGCCGGCTGGAGGGCCCCGATCACCAGGACGTCGGCCACGCTGGTCGCCTTGAGCGCGGACAGGAACAGCGTCACGTTCAGCCCGAACAGGACCCCCGCCGGGACTGACGCCCTGAGGACGGGCCACGTGAGACGCCGCCGCGCGGCGGCGAGCGTGACCACCATGGCGGCCGCGCCCAGCCACAGCCGGTAGAAGGCGAACGTCACCGCGGGGATGTGGGTGATCTTGGGGATGGTGTTCATGAACGACCACCCCAGGATCGCGGTGAGCACCGCGAGCAGGCCCAGGCGCGAAGCTCGAACGCCCGCCGGCGCCGGAAAGGTCACACCCCGATTCTCTCAACACCCACCGACGCTCCGGCCCGACCGTGGCTAGGTCATGCGGGAACCCAGTCGGGCATGGTTCCGGATCCAACCGAGGCCAGCCCAGAGCCGTCTGGCCGCACCACCCACAGCCGGTCGCCGGCGTACATCAAGACGCTCCCGTCGGGTGACCAGACGGGGAACATCCCGAAGTTCGAGCTCAGCCGGCGCTTGCCGGAGCCGTCCGAGTTCATCACCCAGATGTCGAAGTACGGTCCGATGTCGCCGCTCTGCCCGTGATCGTCGTGGCTGGTGGTGAAGGCGATCAGCCGCCCGTCTCTCGACCAGGCCGGCCAGCCGTCCCCCCGGCCAGTCCGTGAGCTGTCGCAGGCCGGAGCCGTCGGCGTTCACCACGAACACGTCGTAGTTCGGATCCGAGCCCCTCGCGTCCGGCTGCATCGACATGAACGCGATGCGCTTGCCGTCGGGCGACCAAGCGGGGTACTCGGCCTCGATCTCGGTGAGCCGCCGGAGGTGGGTCCCGTCGGGCCTGACCACGTACAGCTGGGGCAGGAGATCGCGGTCGGAGTTGAAGGCGATCATCGAACCGTCCGGCGACCAGGCCGGGCCCCAGTCGTTCGCCCGGTTCCTGGTCAGGTTCCGTTGCCCCGAACCGTCAGCGTTCATCACGTAGATCTCGTCGTCGTGGTTGATGCCGCGCCGTGAGTCCCGGTACGCCACCCGGCCCCCGTCTGGGGACCACGTGGGGTCGAACTCCGACCCGGGCCGCGTGGTCAGCCGCCTGACGTGCGAGCCGTCGGCCCGCATCACGAAGATGTCGTCGTCCATGGAGAAGGTCACCCGCCCGGACAGGGAGGCGATGGAGATGGGCGGGCCGGAGGGCGAGGGAGTTGCGGCCGTGGCCGGTGTGGCCGGGCGGCTGGACACCGGACCCCGAATGGCGGCGTGGCTGCAGCCCGCCCCGAGGATCGCGACCGCCAAGCAGATGAGCCCGAGTCCGCGTCCGTTCATGCTCCTTCAACTACAAGCGGAGCGGGGAAGCGGTTCCCGTGGACCGGGCCGGGGCTTGCCGGATCCCGGCGTCCGAGACACACTGTGGCCATGACCGAAGAGAGCGTTCAGCTGCTGCGAGCGGCGCTGGAAGCCTATCTCCGGGGCGATCTCGAAGCCGTCCGGCCTCTGCTCGACCCGCAGGTCGAGTGGCTGGCCGAGTCCCGGTACCCCTACCGGTGCGACGGGCCGGATCAGGTCATGGAGCTGTTCGCCAAGCAGGCCGCCGTCGGACCGCCGGAGTCCGTCGAGTTCGTCGACGCCGGCGATCGCGTGGTCGTGTACGCGCGCGGCCCGTTCGAGACCGCCGTTGGAGAGCCCGTGCGAGAGGCCGTCATGGTAATCACCGTGCGGGACGGCCGCATCGTGCACATGCAGGACTACGGCAACCGCGAGGAGGCGCTCGCAGCGGTTGGGATCCCCGCGTAGGCGAGGCCCCGGCCGCTCATTCGACCTGCAGGGGTTCCGGCGACGGCCGGATCCGCATGCGCGACAGAACGTCGTCCAGCGCCTCCGCTGTCCTGGGATCGAGTGGCTCGCCGACCCTGGTCCTGGCGGAAGCCAGAGCCCCACGCCGTCGGAGCAGCTCCTTCCTGATGGCCAGGCCGATCCGCGGCTGCGCCTCGAACCGGATCAAGGCGAGATGGCGTTCGAACACGGCCTCGGCCCGGACGAGGTCGTTCGCCTCGACCGCTTCCCGGACGGCCCGCAGGATCTCGGGGAACGCGAACCCGGTCATGGTGCCGCAGGCGCCATTTCGCAGTTCGCCGAAGGCGGCCGATCCGCCCAGGCCGCCGAACACCGACAGGCCGGGGTCAGCGGCGAGGAGCGCGGCGATCTTCGGCGGCGTGGGCGGATCCTCGAGCTTCACCGCCCGCGCGCCCGAGGCCTCTAGGCACCCCAGGATCACGTCGACCGGCAGGACCACCCCGGTGGCGACAGGTTCGTCCTGAAGGACCAGGGGCAGTCCGCCGTCGCGGGCCACCGCGGCGAAGAAGGCCGGCAGCCCGTCGAGGTCCCGAACGCCCGGCCGGGCCGACACCATGGCCGCCGCCGCCCCCAGGGCCCGAGCCTGGCCGATCAGCTCCACCACCGCTTCGGCGTTCGGCCCCGAGCACCCGACGATGACCGGCAGGTGGCCGCCGGCCGACTCGAACACGGCCCGAAGGGCGGCCTCGCGCTCATCGAGCGAGAGCGTGGTGGGCTCGCTGGTGACGCCCATCGCGGTCACCCCATTCACGCCCCACGCGATGGCCGCGTCCATCAGCCGCCGCTGGCTCCTGACGTCCAGGGAGCCGTCGTCGGCGAAGGCCGTGGGCGCAACGAACCATGTCCCTCGCAATGCGGTGCCCATCACAGGAGCCCGAGCGGCTCGCGCCGGTCCATGGGGCGGTCGGGCCGGAAGGGGTTCTCTTCGGGCCCGACCTTCCCGGTGATCACTTCGACCAGGAGGCGCGAGCCGGCCGGCCCCAGCATGACCCCGTGCCCGCTGTACCCGGTGTTCAGGTGGAGCCCTTCGACCGGGGTCGGGCCGATCAGCGGGAGCCTGTCGGGGGTCATGGTGTACTGCCCGGCCTGGAGGAACCCATGCCGGGCGCCGAATTCCCACACCTCCCGCCAGAACGGCGTCACGTGGGCCACGGACGTGGGGCTGGCCGGGTCCAGGACCTGGAAGGCGAAGCGGTGGTCGAGCGGGACGTCCTCGGCCGGCGGGCTGGGCGGCGTGGTGGGGTCGGTGAACAGTAGGGCCGCGCCCCGGAACGCCGGTCGCCAGTGCGCCCCGGTGTCCTCGTCGATCGTCATCGGCGCGTTCGCGGGCACCTGGGGGACCTCCGGCATGACCATCTTGTGCCGGCGCACCGTGGTCACGGGGAGTTCGAGCCCCGCCATGGCGGCGACCCGCCCGGAGAGCGGGCCCGACGCCACCACCACCGCGTCGGCGCCGATCGGGCCCCGAGTGGTCTCCACGCCCGACACCCGGCCGCCCTCGACTCGGATGCCGACGACGGCGCACCCCACCGCCACCAATGCGCCCGCCTCGCATGCGCCGGAAGCCAGCCCGAAGGTCAGTGCCTTCGGATCGATCAGCCCGTCCCCTTGACGGAACCGGGCGTGCGTCACGTCCGGGCTCAGGAAGGGGAAGGCCCGCCGGGCCTCGTCACCGCCCAGCAGGTCGACGTCGGTCAGGCCCCAGGTCCGCTGCGTCGCCACCACCCGCCGCTGCCGCTCGGCGCCGCCCTCGGTCCTGGTCACCCACAGGTAGCCGTTCCGCCGCACGGCGGGGTCGTACTCGTCTTGCCCGGTGATCTCCTCGAAGTTCGCGAACAGCTCGTCCGACTCCCGGACCAGGCGGATCTCCCGTTCGCTGTCCTGCTGGAGCCGAAATCCGCCGGCCGCGACGGCCGTGGTCAGCGAGCACAGGGCGGGACGGGCCTCCACCAGGAGCGGCCGAAGGCCGGCCCGGGCGGCGTGAAAGGCGGTGGCCGCGCCGATCACGCCGCCGCCCACGACGACCAGGTCGGCGCCGCTCGGGAGCTCGGAAGCGTACCGGATGGCCATGGCAGGCCATCGTACGCGGGCCCGTCCGGGCCGTAAGCTTCGAAGGTTCTCGCACGTGACGAAGCTCACACGCTCTTCGAGGAGGCGCGACATGGCGGGACCCGCCACGGACACCAGGGTCGAATCCGACAGCATGGGGACCATCGAGGTCCCGGCCGACCGATACTGGGGGGCCCAGACGCAGCGGTCCCTGCAGCACTTCTCGATCGGGGACGACCGGATGCCGGTGGAGGTTGTCCGGGCGTTCGGGATCCTGAAGAAGGCCTGCGCCCTGGTGAACCTCGACCTGGGGAAACTCCCGAAGGATAAGGCGGACCTGATCGTTAGGGCGGCCGAAGAAGTGATCGAAGGCAAGCTTGACGACCACTTCCCCCTGTACGTCTGGCAGACGGGTTCGGGCACCCAGTCGAACATGAACGCCAACGAGGTCATCTCGAACCGGGCCATCGAGCTGGCCGGCGCCGAGATGGGATCGAAGAAGCCGATCCACCCGAACGACGACGTGAACATGTCCCAGTCGTCGAACGACACGTTCCCCACGGCCATGCACATCGCGGCGGCCCAGGCGGTGGTCGAGCGGCTGCTGCCCTCGGTCCGGGCGCTGCGCGACGCGCTCCATGCCCGGGCGGAGGAGTTCGAGGACATCGTCAAGATCGGACGGACCCACCTCCAGGACGCCGTCCCCCTGACCCTCGGCCAGGAGTTCTCGGGTTACGTGGCGCAGCTCGACGACGACCTCTCCCGGATCGAGGAGACCCTGCCGGGCCTGTTCCAGCTGGCCGTGGGGGGGACCGCGGTCGGGACCGGGCTCAACGCGCCCGCGGGCTTCGGCGAGGCCGCGGCGGCGAAGATCGCCGAGCTCACCGGCCTGCCCTTCACCTCGGCGCCGAACAAGTTCGCCGCCCTCGCCGCCCACGACGCGATGGTGCACGCCCATGGCGCGCTGAAGACACTGGCCGTGTCGCTGATGAAGATCGCCAACGACATCCGGTGGCTCGGCAGCGGGCCCCGGTCGGGCCTGGGGGAGCTCGACCTGCCGGAGAACGAGCCGGGCTCCTCGATCATGCCGGGCAAGGTGAACCCCACGCAGTCCGAGGCCATGACCATGGTGTGCTGCCAGGTGTTCGGCAACGACGTGGCCGTCACGGTGGCCGGCTCCCAGGGCAACTTCGAGCTCAACGTGTTCAAGCCGGTGATCGTCCGGAACTTCCTCCACTCCGTGGGGATCCTGGCCGACGTGTGCCGGACGTTCCGGGAGTTCTGCGTGGAGACCCTCCACCCGAACCGCGAGCGCATCGGGGAGCTGGTCGATCGGTCGCTGATGCTGGTGACCGCGCTGACCCCGAAGATCGGCTACGACAAGGCCGCCGAGATCGCGAAAAAGGCGCACCACGAGGGGGCCACGCTGAAGGAGGCCGCCCTCGAGCTCGGCTACCTCACCGAAGAGGAGTTCGACGAGCTGTTGCGTCCGGACAGGATGGTGGGCCCGGACTGACGCGGTTCCCTCAGGAGTTTTCCTTCTCCAGGAGCCAGCGAGCCGTTTCGACGTGACGCGGCAAGGCGCCGTCCCCGAGCGACCACGCCACCGTCTGAGCCAGCGTCCACAGGCGGGCACGCTCGCGGTCCAGGCCGAGCTCGTCGGTCAGCCGGTCCAATCGTCGTTCGACTTCCCGCCGCCCGTGGCCGAGTTCGGACGAACGAACGATGGGTGCGACGCCGAACTCTCGTTCTCCAACCAACGGCTTGGGGTCGATGGCCAGCCACGGCTCGCGTTCCGCTCGCAGCACGTTGTCGGCGTGCAGATCCTGGTGGAGGAGCACCGGCTCGCCCTGCGTCGAAGGTAATGTTCGCAGCGCGTGGAGCGCCGCGTCGAGGAGGACGCGCTCGAACGGCCGGCCCGCCCGGTCCCACGTGTCTGCCAGCCCCTCCGCCCACCACGCCGCCTCCTCCGCCAGGGGGCGGAAGGGCGCCCCGGCCGGCTTCCACAGCCGCGGGAGCAGGTCCACGAACACGTCCAGGGCCTCCTCCATCGTGAGCCGGGAGAGTGGGATGCCCGGGACGCACCGCTCGAGCAGCATCGCGTGGCGTTCGGCGTCGTGCGCCAGCAGACGGATGGCCCCGTCGCCGTCCCAATGGGCGAGGGCCTCCGCCTCGTGCTCGCTCTCCCGGCCCGGGAACTGGATCTTCAGCACCACGCTGGGTCCGTCCGGCAGCGCGGCGGGGAGCGGCAGGGAGACGA
>DASWCX010000102.1:0-10961 GCA_036395815.1 Actinomycetota bacterium
CCTCCCGGTGGATGACTCGCCGGCCGAGATCTATGTGAAGCTCGAGAACCTCCAGTCGATCGGCTCGTTCAAGATCCGCGGGGCGGCGAACGCGTTCGCCATGGCGGATCCGGCGGATCTGGGCCGGGGCGTGTGGACGGCCAGCGCCGGCAACATGGCGCAGGGAGTGGCCTGGTGCGCCAGGCGGCTCGGTCTTCCCTGTTCGGTGGTCGTGCCCGAGACCGCGCCGGAGGCCAAGCTCGGGGCGATCCGCCGTATGGGGGCCCGGCCGATCGCCGTCCCGGTCGAAGACTGGTTCGAGGTCTTCGCCACCAGGCGATTCCCCGGCCTCGACGGGTTGTTCGTCCACCCGTTCAGCGACCCGAACGTCATGGCCGGCAACGGGACCATCGGCCTGGAGATCCTCGAGGATCTGCCCGAGGTCGACGCGGTGCTGGTGCCCTACGGCGGGGGAGGGCTGATCGCCGGGGTGGCCTCGGCAGTCAAGGGGCTGAAGCCCGAGGTCCGCGTGTACGCGTGCGAGGTGGACACCGCGGCCCCGGTGGGGCCCTCGCTGGCGGCCGGGCGGCCGGTCGAGGTGCCCTTCGTCCCGACCTTCGTGGACGGGATCGGCGCGCCCAGGGTCTTCCCGGAGATGTTCGACCTGGTCCGAACGCTGGTCGACGGCGCGGTGGCCTCGTCGGTGGAGGATATCGCCGCCGCGGTGAAGCTCCTGATCGAGCGGAACCGGGTGGTGGCCGAAGGCGCGGGGGCGGCGTCCGTGGCGGCGGCCCTGGCCGGAACGGGCGGACCCGGCAAGGTGGTCTGCGTGGTGTCCGGCGGCAACATCGATCCCGCCAAGGTGGCCGCGATCCTTCGGGGCGAGGTCCCGTGAGGGGCTACCGCACCAGCTCCAGCCGGCTGCCCGTATGGTGCTTCCGGACCACGATGCGCGGGAATTGCTCGGCCAGCTCGGGAACGTGGGTGATCACCCCGACCAGGCGCCCGTCGCCGGCGAGCTGCTCGATGGCCTCGGTCACGATGCGAAGGCTCTCGGAGTCCAGCGTGCCGAACCCCTCGTCGAGGAACAGGCTGTCCAGACGGGCCCGGTCGGTCACCGAGAGCGACCGGACCTGGTCCGCCAGGGCCAGGGCCAGGCCGAGCGAGGCCAGGAAGGTCTCGCCGCCGGACAGGGTCCGGACGCTGCGCTCCTCGTCGCCGTTCCACGTGTCGACCACCAGGAACTCGTCGTCCCGGCACAGCAGTCGGTAGCGGCCGTCGGACAGGCTCTGGAGGCGGTCCGAGCCGGCCGCCGCCAGGAGCTGGAGCGCTTCGGCCTGGAGGAACGCGATCAAGCGGTCGGCCCGCAGCTCGAGTGCCAGCGTCTTGAACACTCCGGCCCTCGTCGTGAGCTCCTGGGCCTCCTCGGCGAGCCGCTTCTTGCTCACGATCTTCTCGGCGAGCTCATCGGCCCGCCGGGCGGCGACGGTGGCCGCGCGGGTCGCCTCGGCACGGGCGGCGGCCACGGCTTCGGCCAGCGCCACGAGCGTGGGAGCGGGCTCGACCAGGCCGCCGACCTTCTCCGCGGCTTCTTGGACCAGCCTGTCCTCGAGCGAGGAGCGCAGGAACGCCTCCTCGGCGAGCCGTTCGGCGAACGCGGCCAGCACGTCCCCGATGGCCGCCGCGAAGGCGAGAAGGGCCACGCCCAGGTCCTCCGGGAGGGCGGGAAGGTCGGTGGGGACGAGGTCGGGGCCCACGGCACGGGATGCCCGATCGAACAGGGGCCGGTGATCCGTGGCCAGGCGGTCCCGCTGCCGTTCGATCAGCGCGACCACGCGGTCGCGTTCCCGCTCCGCCGCCGACAGGGCCTGCGCAGCCTCGGCCGCCTCCCGGGCCGCCTGGCGCTCCGCCCGGTCCAGACGCTCCCGCTCGGCCGAGCGCCGGTCGATCTCCTCCGCGGCATGGAGGGGGAGCGGATCCCCCAGCACGGCCCGCAGCCGCGCGCGCTCCTCGGTGGCGGTGCGATCCAGTCCCTCGATCTCCGAGGCGAGCCGGGCTCGCTCCGTGGCGTTGGCGGCCGCGTCGCGCCGGGCGGCGTCCGCGGAGCGTTCGGCCTCCCCGACGGCCCCGGCTGCGGCGTCCCGTCCCCGCTTCGCCCGTTCCAGGCTGGCCGTGGCGGCCTCGAGCGCCCGGGCCCCCGACCGCTTCGGGGCCTTCGCCAGGGGCAGGCCGCACACCGGGCACGGGTCCCCTGCCTTCAGGCGGGCCGACACCGCCGCCACCAGGTCCGCGTGCCGGGCCTCTTCCAGCGCGCCCTCTGCCTCCCGGACCTGAGTCTCGAGGACGGCCAGCCGGTCCCGGCTCACCACTTCCGCCCCCTCGGAGCGCTTCACGGCCTCGGCCAGTTCCTCGGCTGCAACCACGGCTTGTTCCGCCTCGACCACCTTGTTCTCCCGGGCCCGGACGGCCTCGGCCAGCGAATGGGCCCACAGCCGAGCCCTGGCCAGCTCGTCGGCCGGCCCGAGGGTGGCGTCGGCGTGGCGGAGGGCCGACCGCGCCCCCTCCAGCGCCTCGGCAGCGGCCTTCGAGGCCGCCCCGCACTCCTCGACCCGCGAGGCCGCGTCCTCCAACTGCCCGGCCAGTTCGGCCAGCTCATCGGCGGCGGCCCTGGCCCGGCCGGCGGCGGCTTCGGCCTCGGCAACGCAGGCCCGGAGCGCCTCGGCCGAGCGTTCGGCCTCCCGCCATCGGTCGAGGATGTCGGCGACCTGCTCGGCCGCGTCGGCCAGCGCCTTCTCCCGCTTCTCCGCCTCCCTGGCCCGGGCTCGGGCCTCCTTGAGGGCCTCGGGTGTGGCATCGGCGTACTCACGTTGGAGGGTGAGCTCCCGCTCCTGGGCCCGGATCGATGACTCCCGCGAGATGACGCCGGCCCGCTCCGCCATGCGCTTGAACAGGCCCAGCCCCAGCAGCTCGGTCAGGATGTCGCGCCGCTTCGTGGCGTCGCCCACCAGGAACTCGGCGAATCTGCCCTGGGGGAGCAGCACCGACCGGGTGAAGCCATCGTAGGTGAGGCCGATGGCCCCGGCGATGAGCGGCCCGGCCTCCCGGACGCGGTCGGCCCCCTCGCCCGCCTGTTTCCATTCGCCGGCCTCGTCCTGCCGCTCCAGGAGGATCTTCGTGGCGCCCCTCCCCGACGGCGTCGAACGGGTCACCCGGTACCGGTCGTTGCCGACCGCGAACTCGAGCGTGACCGCCATCCGAGGCTGGCCCTGGCTCACCAGCTGGCCCACCCGGTCGCCGACCCGTTCGACCCGCCCGTACAGCGCGTACGTCATGGCGTCCAGCAATGACGACTTCCCCGACCCGGTCGGCCCGCTGATGGCGAACACGTCGAGGGTCTCGAAGTCGATGACCGCCGGTTCGCGGAAGGCCGTGAAGCCCTTGAGCTCGAGTCTCAGCGGCCGCATGCGGCATCACTCACAAGACGAATCACACCGCTGTGATTCTCTCATCCGGCCCGGCTCCATGCTCATGGAACCCTTCCGGTACCAGTCTCGCACGGCGCTACACTCCGTCGATGCCTTCCCGAGGACGGCTCTCCACCGACCGGCTGCGCCGGGCCCGGGTGGCGGCCCAGCTGCTCGACCGGCCCGGGCGATCCAAGCCGGTCGACCTGGTCCGGCGCCTCCTCGCGGTGCAGGCCCAGGTCCCGTCGGCCGCCGCCGTGGCCATTGCCACCAGGACCGAGGGGCTCACCCGGGAGGCCGTCGACGCGGCGAGGCTGGAGGACCGGTCCCTGGTCCTGACGTGGGCGATGCGGGGGACGCTGCACCTCGTCACGGCGGAGGATTACGGCTGGCTCCGCCCGCTGGTCCTGGAGCCTCGGATCGCCAACGCCCACCGCCGCCTCCGCCAGCTCGGCCTGACCGGTGACCAGCCGGCGAAGGCCGAGCGGGCCGTGGAGCGCATGCTCGGCCGCGACGGGCCCCTCACCCGGCAGGAGATCCTGGTGCGCCTTCGGCGGCTGGGCTTCCCCACCGCGGACGAGGCCGTCGCCTACCACCTGGTGTGGCTGGCGGCCGCCGAGGGCGGGGTGTGCTACGGGCCGACCCGAGGGGCCGACCGGTGCTTCGTGCTCGTCCGGGACTGGGTCGGGGAGACGAAGCCCATGGATCGCGACGCGGCCCTCGCCGAGCTGGCCGTCCGGTATCTCGCCGCTCACGGGCCCGCCGCCCCGGAGGACCTGGCCTTCTGGTCCGGGATCCGGATGGGCGACGTCCGGCGAGGCTGGCGCTCGATCGCCGGCCGATTGGTCGAGGTCGAGGCCCCCGGCGCAGCGCTGTGGACCCTGAAGTCTCCTCCGAGGGAGGCCCCCGAGGGCATCGTCCGGCTGCTCCCCAACTTCGACGAGTACCTGCTGGGATGGAAGGATCGCTCGTTCGCCGTGGGGCCCGGACGGTGGAAAGAGATCAACCGGGGCGGCGGGTGGCTTTACCCCGTGGTCCTGGTGGACGGTCGGGCCTCCGGGACCTGGAAGCGCGAACGCGGCCCGGATTCGTTCCGGGTGGAGGTTCGGCCTTTCGGGCGCCTGTCGGCCGCGGTCCGACGGCAGGTTGCCGCGGAGGCCGAATCGGTCGGAGCCTTCCTCGGCACGCCGGCCGAGACCACGTTCGGCCAGGTGCTCAGCCCTCTTGGTGGAGGTCGTCGAGGACCTCGTCGAACGCGGTCATGAGCTCGTCGGGCGGAGCCTCGACCCCGTGCTCCCGCCGGTAGTAGGAGACGAACTGGTCGCGCGGCTGGAGGGACGAGAGCGACTGGCCCTCGTCCTCGGGTTCCGCCCGTTCGTACCTGAGCTGCACGTCGACGGCGTTCGGGAGGGCATCGCGGATCCGCTCGGCGATGCCGGGGATCGGCCCGTCGGTTTGGACGAACACCCGCAGGTAGGCCTCCTTCAGGGACCCGCCCCTGTCGAGCACGTCGTCGAGGGTGCCCTCGACGTCGAGCAGCCGCCTCCCCGCGGAGAGGGCCACCTCGCGGACCTTCGCCGGCCGGTTCGGCTTGGCCTCGACGATGGTCACCGACTTCGTCTGCTCGGTCTCGCCGAAGTCGAGCTGGAGCAGCGAGCCCGCGTACCTGGTAGGGGAGGGCGCTCCCCGGACGGCCTGTGGCCGATGGACGTGCCCGAGCGCGACGTAGGAGGCCGTGGCCGGCAGGCGCGACGGCGAGACGGCGTACTCGATCCCGATGGTGATCTGGTGCTCGCCGCCTCCGGGGATCGCGCCGTCGGTGAACAGGTGGCCCAGCAGGACGTTCACCCGGCCGGGCCGGAAGGGCTCGGTCATGGCGGCCAGAAGCCGGCCCATCCCCTCGGCGTAGGACTGGTACCAGGCCTCGGTGGCGGCGAAGAGGGCCGCCGCGTCCCCGAACCGCCGCTCTGGGACGAAGGGGAGGCAGGCCACGAGGGCAGCTTCGGAACCGTCGCGGGAGGGCACCTCGATGAGCGATCCCTGGTCGGGGGGAACGACCCGGGCGACCATGGTGACCCCGATGGGCTGGAGGAGCCTGGCCAGCGCCTCCAGCCGGATGGCCGAGTCGTGGTTCCCGGAGATGGCCACGACCGGGATATGGGCCTCGTACAGACGGACCAGGGCCTCGAAGACGAGCGCGTCGGCCTCGGGAGCCGGGGAACGATGGTCGTACAGGTCGCCTGCCATCAGGACCGCGTCGACGCCCTCCTGCTCCGCGATCCCCACGACCTCCTGCAGGGCCGCGTCGAACTCGGCGGCCCGGGACCGTCCGCGGATGGCCCGCCCGACGTGCCAGTCGCCCGTGTGGAGCAGCCTCACGGATCCAGCCTACTCCGCCGCGCAACCCGAATCACACGCTTGTGATTCGAGCGGGCTCGGAGACCGGCCGGCCCGCGGACGTCGTTCTGCGTTTCCCCCGCCATCCGGTGCCGTGTCGAGGGCGCCCCGACTATGGCGAGTGGTGAACGACCAGCGGTTCGGTGATCACCCCGCCCGGTACCGTATAGCCGACCGCCCACACGTCTCCGGCGTTCACGGACACGCCGGTGAGGATGTTGTACTGAGGGTCCGGGTTCGGGCTGGGGACCTGCGTCCAGGCCGATCCGTCCCATCGCAGGATCAGCGAATCGGTGACGCTCGGCGATGCCTGATAGATGCCCACGGCCCACGCGTCGGAGGTGGAGTCCGCGCTGACCGACGAGAGAACGTCGTTGCCCGGCGACGGGTTCGGGGAGGGCATCGCGGCCCAGCTCGAACCGTTCCAGTGGGCCACCAGCGTGCGGGACCGGCCGCCCGAGGGGAACTGCTCCCCGACCGCCCACCCATCGTCCGCTCTGGAGAAGCTCACGCCGTACAGGGCCTGGAAGTCGTTCATGTGCGGACCGGGGACCTGGGTCCAGGTGCTGCCGTCCCACCGCACGACCAGTGTCTGCTCCCGTCCGGCCTGGTCCACGTAGTCGCCGCCGCCCCATGGGGCATTCAATCAGCAACCCCCGGGCCGGTCCCTCCCCCAGGAGGCGGCCGATCGCACGGGCCGACGCAAGGCCCTCCACACAAACGCCACGGGCAGGTGGCTTCCCTGTCAGAGGGGCCGGGTATCGTGGTCCGAGAAGGGATGAGCTGGACCGTGTGGCTGTGGATCGTCGTGGGAGCGGTGGCCTATGTCGCCCTGGTGGCGATCCTGCTCGGCATCATGCGATCGGCAGCCGAAGCGGACCGCAGGGATCGCCTCGAGTTCGAGGAGTGGGCGGCCTCCCACGGGTACGGCGACTCGGAACTCCCCCCCAGCCACAGGGCGGCCTGAGCCGCCCCTCGGCTCAGTCCGCGGCCCGATAGCCCACCCCGCGGATCGTCTCGATGAGGCGATGTTGCGGGGGAGCTGGGCGGCGTTGCGCTCTGAACCGCCGTGGTCGCTGCCCCGTGACGGGTCGCCGCCGCGAACCCCGCGCTCCGGTTCGTTGATGCCTTGGATGGCAGGCGTTCGCACCCTTGTTCCTGGCCTCGATCCCGGGATACGCTTCCGGTCAGTTCTTCCGAGCTCGGGGAGGTCCCATGCGCGACCA
This sequence comes from Actinomycetota bacterium, assembly GCA_036395815.1. GTDB lineage: Bacteria > Actinomycetota > UBA4738 > UBA4738 > UBA4738 > DASWCX01. Next base: position 7,067 of record DASWCX010000102.1, read on the forward strand.
ATGCCAGCCGAATGCCTGTCGGCGCCGCACGCTCGGCCTCTGGTCCGTGTGTCGAGCTCTCGTTCTCCTGGCGGCGCTCCTCGCCTGGACGATGCCCACCGAAGCGAGAGCGGGCACCGGCACGTGGACCACCCAAGGACCTTCGACCGGCGGGACCGTCTTCGAGCTGGCGGTCGACCCGACGACGCCGGGGACCGTGTACGCCGGAGTGTCCCACGACGGGATCTTCAAGACGCTGGACGGCGGGGCCACATGGGCGTCGGCCAGCTCGGGCCTGCCCTTGCCCATGACCGTCCATACCATCGGCATGGCGCCCTCCGACCCCCAGACCCTCTATGTCGCCGGGGAGTTCGAGTTCAACCAGCTGGGCGTGTGGAAGACGATCGACGGCGGCGGGACCTGGCGGTTCGGCGGCGCCGGCATCCCCTCCAGCGACGCGGTTTCATCCCTCGCGGTCGACCTGTCCGCGTCCTCCCGGGCCTACGCCGGCGCGTCCAGCGGCGTCTACACCACCCTCGACGGCGGCAGGACCTGGACCCGAACGAGCAACGGGATCCCGGCGGGCTACGCCGCTCTGGCAGTGGCCGTCGACCCGGCATCCCCGCAGACGCTGTACGCGGTCACGGCGAGCTCGACCACCACCCGCGTGTACAAGAGCACCGACGGCGGCTCGGCCTGGTCCCTGGCCGGCCTGAACGTCACGGGTTCGGCCTATACCGCGAGGATCACCTTCGACCCCACGGACACTTCCACGCTGTACATGAGCACGTCGAACCTGGGCGCGTTCGAGACCACCGACGCCGGAGCGACGTGGACGCAGATCGGCGGGCTACCCAACCCGTACGTCCAGGCCCTGGCGGTGGATCCGGCGGCACCATCCACGCTGTATGTGGGCACCAACCCGGGGGTGTACGTGTCGAGGGACGGCGGGGCCACGTGGGCCGACTCGAGCTCCGGGATGGTGTCGATCGCCGACGTGTTCGCCCTGGCCGTCGATCCGGTCTCTTCGGCCACGGTGTACGCGGGCACGTGCTGCACGGTGGGAGGGGTGTACAAGTCGGTGAACCACGGCGCGACCTGGATCGCGAAGACGAACGGGTTCCCGGCGGACACCCTCGTGTACTGCGTTGCCGTCGATCCGTCCTCGCCCCAGACCGTGTTCGCCGGCACGGACAACTGGCACCTCTATCGCTCTGTGGACGCCGGAACCTCATGGGGAACGGCGGGCGACATCCCGTTCGACTACTCCTGGGTTGACGCCATGGTCTTCAGCCCTTCGAACCCGAAGGTGATCTACGCCGGGCTGAAGTACTTCTCGGGGACCGGCGTGGGCGTGTACCGAACGGTGGACGGTGGCCGGACCTGGAGGGCCACGGGACTGGCCGGAGCTTCGGCGTACAGCCTGGTCATGGACCCCTCGAACCCCCGGACCCTATATGCGGGCTCCGATGCGGGTGTGTACAGGACCGCCGACGGGGGCCGGACGTGGACCTTCCAGAGCGCGGGCACCGGCTACGTCGACGGGCTTGCCATCGACGCCCAGGTCCCGACGACGATCTACGCGGCCAACACGCTGAGCGGCGTCTTCAAGAGCACCGACGGCGGCCGCACCTGGACGGTCATGTCGACCGGCCTTTCGAACACCTACGTGTACTCGCTGGCGATGGACCCGTCGGCGCCGGACACTCTCTACGCCGGAACGGGCGGCGGGAGCGCAGGGGGGGTCTTCAAGACGACGGACGGCGCCGCCACCTGGTCGCGGACGGCGCTCCACGCGCAGTGGGCCTACTCATTGCTGGTCGACCCGGCCGCTCCCCAAACCCTGTACGCCGGCTCCAACTCGCAGGGGCAGCTCGGCGTGTACACGAGTTCGGACGGGGGTTCCACCTGGACGCTCATGGCCGGGAGCCCTCCTGCGCAGGTTCAGGCCCTGGCCATGGACCCCTCCGGGAGCACGCTTCACGCCGGCACGATCGGGCATGGGGTGTGGGAAATCACGTTCCCCTGAGGCATCGGGGCGGCGTCCGGGCCACCCTCGAGCGGTCAATCCCTCACGAAGGGCTCGAACGTGTCCTGCGAGGCGGCCGGATCCGCGGCCTCGTCCGCCCGGGTCGCCCACGACGGGAACGGGAACCGGATCTGGAGGGGGATCGGTGGTCATTCGTTGGGTCGCGCTCGAAGACGACACTCGGCACGGATCACCCTGTCCCGAGCGGACACACCTCCTCGATCCATCCCGAGTTCCCCGTTCGACCTACGGTCCGCTCCCGTGCCATTTCGGTCACTCGGGGCATGCGCCCGACGCGCTCCGCGGCCGATCAATACGGTGAGGCCGCTCATGCGGCCCCATGAGCGCCACGGATCGATGGGAGGGAGTGATGATGCGGGCTCGAACCAGGCTCAAGCACCTTTTCGGGGTGGTCGCCGTCGGGGCGATGGTGGCGGCGCCCATGCTCGCGCCCCAAGCGGCGCAGGCCAAGGCGTTCACCTACACCGTGGTTCAGCAGTACGACATGATCCCCGTGGCGGTCGGCTCTCCATGCTCGGGAGACCTGGTCACGTTCTCCGGGACGCAGAACACCGTGTTCCACTTGACCAGCGACGGAGCCGGCGCAACGCACGTCGACTCCGAGTTCAACTTCCAGGGCGTCTCCGGCGTGGGCGATGCAACCGGCGCGAACTACCAGCTGGTGGGCCACGGAACGTCCGAGTTCAACGCGACCACCGAGGGCACCTTCGAGGCCACCATCGAGATCTCCACCAACATGGTGGGCCAGGGCCCGGACAACAACAATTACGTGGTCACGCTGTACCACCTGACCCTCGCCGACGGCAACCCAACGTCGACCGTCGACAGCATTCGGATCGACTGCCGCTGACCCGCCGCCCCAGTCGGGGCTCGAGAGAACGCGCGCGGCTATCCCATCAAGGGTAGCCGCGCGTTTTCCTCGTTTCCGGGTAGAAAGACCATCGTGGGCCCGCGTATCCCGGTCTACCTCGAGGTGGGGGAGAAGCGCGTCTTCGCCGGCGCGGTCGAATGGCCGGGCTGGTGCCGGAGCGGTCGCGACGACGAGGCCGCCCTGGGGGCGCTGGTGGACTGCGGCCCGCGGTTCCGGAAGGCCCTGAGGAGGGCGGCGTCGGGGTTCGAGCCTCCAGCGGACCGGTCGGTCCTCCGCGTGGTGGAGCGGCTCGAAGGCAACGCCACCACCGATTTCGGCGCGCCCGGGAAGGCGCCGGCCGCCGACCTTCGGCCGCTGGACCAGGCGGAAGCCAAGCGGCAGGCGGCGATCCTGCGGGCGAGCTGGGCGGCGTTCGACCGGACGGCCAAAGCTGCGGTGGGAGCAAGACTCCGGAAGGGTCCCCGCGGTGGCGGCCGCGAGCTGGACGCCATCGTCCGTCACGTCCTGGACGCCGACGGGGGCTACCTCGGCAAGCTGGGGGGCTCGCATCGCAAGCCCTCGGCCGCCGCCGACGTGTGGGAAGAGATGGCCGGACTTCGCCGGGCCGCCCTGAGGCTCATGTCGTCGCTGGCCCGCGGCGAGCCGCCGCCGCGAACCCCCCGGTCCGGTTCGCTGTGGACCCCTCGATACTTCGTCCGCCGTTCGGCCTGGCACGCCCTTGACCACGCCTGGGAGATCGAAGACCGGTCGGCCCCGCCGCGGCGCTGATCGAGCCCGGCGGAGCTCGCTGAAGCGCTCAATCCCCCGAGAAGGCGTCGAACGGGTCTTCGGCTGCCGCGGATGCGGCCTCGTCGGCCCGGGTGGCCCACGACGGGAACGGGAACCGGATCTGGAGTGGGATCGGGATGTGGGGCTGCTGGAGGATCATCGACCCCGGCTTGAGGATCGAGGCCCGGGCCCGGGTCACGGCGGGGAGGAATCCGTACTCGCTGCGC
>DASWCX010000103.1:0-10390 GCA_036395815.1 Actinomycetota bacterium
CCGGCCTCGAAGCCGGCCTTTCGGGTCGCCTCCACCGTGGCGGGGTCCCACAGCCCCTCGGGATGGGCGAAGGCCCGGGGCGGCGCGCCGAGCAGGTCCGCGATGGCCGAGCGGGACCCCGCCACCTGCTCCTCGAGCTCCCCAGGAGCCAGGCCTGTCAGGCGCCGGTGATCCATCCCATGGGCCCCGATCTCGATGCCCATCCGGCTGACCTCGACCACCTGGTCGGGGGAGAGCAGCGGCACGTCGGGCATCTCGGGCATCCAGGCCGAGGTTCCGGCGAGCCGACCGGGGCACACGAACAGGATCGCCGGGACTCGGTGGCGACGAAGGAGAGGGGCGGCCACCTCCAGCGTCGAGGCGTATCCGTCGTCGATGGTCACCAGGACCGAGCGGGTGGGCAGCGGTCCCGTCAGGAGCGCGTCCAGACCGACGGGCCGGAAGTACCGGGTCAGGAACCGAAGCTGCCGCTCCAGGTCCTCCGGCCGGACGAACAGGGAGAACGGGTCCCGTTCGGCGTCTCGCGCTCCGAAGGCGTGGTACATGAGGACGAGCGGTCGCCGCCGGGCCATGGGTGGGCGAGTGTATCGGCCCACCGATCCCGGCGCCGCCCTGTTGTCCTGCGGTTCCGGACGATCCTCCCGTCTACGGGCCCGGATAGTACTGGCCGAGGAAGGACTTCACCGACGCGTACGACGGCTTGGTGCTGAGGTCGTGGTTGAGCAGGCCATAGTTGTCGCCCTGAAGGTCGCCCTCCACCAGGTTCCGCTCGTTGTACCAGAACACGTTGGTCACGTACGGGAAGTTCGTTCCCACGTAGGTGAGCGTCCGGTTCAGGTAGTCCCCCTGCTCCTGGTCGGTCACTCCGAGGTCCCAGTTCTCCTCTCCGCCGACGTTCTTGTGCGAGGACCAGCCGAACTCCGTGAACCATATGGGCTTGTCGCCGTCCCCGTACTGGACCATCAGGTCGTGCACGGCGGGCACGTGCGAGATCAGGTAGATGTCGTCCCCCTTCGTGTCGGCCGTCTCGGGGGGAAGGTTGGCCACTCCCTGGTACGGGTGGGTGGCGAGCACGTCGAAGGAGCCTTGCGCCCCCGCCTGATAGAGCTTCGTGAGCCAGTCGGTGTCGTTGTAATCCGGACCGCCCATGACCACCAGGGCCTTGGAATCGCCGCGCTTGATCGACTTGTAGGCCGACTTCAGGAGTCCCACGTACTGCTCCGGTGTCCCGTGCCAGAAGTACTCCTCGTTCGGCTCGTTCCAGATCTCCCAGGCCGCGACGCGGCCCCGGAAGTGCTTCGCGGCCCACTTCATCATCGTTCCGTAATCGTTGGGGTTGGTGGGTGGCGTGTACACGTCCGCTCCGCCGTTGGCCCACGAGGGGGTGAGGTCGACCATCCCGAGCACCTTGAGCCCCCGGTCGAGGGCGGCATTGACCAGGAAGTCGGTCAGGTCGATGTACCACTGTTCGTAGCAGGTCCTGCAGTCGGTGACGAAGGAAGCCCATCCGATGTCGATCCGGACCCACTGCACGTGCGAGGCCGCGAGGTCGTCGAGGACCTGCAGCCGCTGCGCGTCGGTGTAATCGGTCCACGTCCCGTGGAAGTTCACGCCGAACGAGGGGATGGGCGGGAGGCTGCTCTGGCGAGTTCCTCGCTGGGCGACCGCGGTGCTCGAGGTGATTGCGAGCACAACGAAGGTCCAGGCCGCAACCGCGGCGACCCGGCGTGTGCGTGAAGGCCTGGAGAGGCCCGTGATGTTGTTCATCCGTTCCTCCTATGAGCCGATCGACATGTCCTCGATGGACTAGATCGGACGGAGGAGCGAACACATTGATCGGCCGGAAGTCCCGGTTGCAGTCGGCCGGCCGGAGGGACACTCGGGCGGGGGATGGGGCAGGCCGAAAGGCGGACGGGGCGGTCAGAGGAGCGATCCGGGGGGGTGAGCGGAGCCCACCCAATGGCCTAACCGGTCAGCGACCCGATCCGGCGATGACCGACTTGACGGTCCGGCACATGATGACGACGTCCCGCCACAGCGACCAATGCTCGATGTAATGGTTGTCGAACCGGGCTCGCTCGGGGATCGAGGTATCGCCCCGGAGCCCGTGGACCTGGGCCCATCCGGTGAGCCCAGCAGGCACCCGGTGACGGTCGTCGTACCCGGGCACGGCCACACGGAACTGGTCCACGAAGTGCGGCCGTTCGGGCCTGGGGCCGACGAGAGACATCTCGCCCCTGATCACGTTGATCAGTTGGGGGAGCTCGTCCAGGCTGCCCCGCCGCAGGAAGGCGCCCACCTGGGTGCGCCGGTCGTCCTCGGCCACCGACCAGGTTGTCTCTGAGTCGTCGTTCTCCTTCATGGTTCGGAACTTGAGCAGCTCGAACACCTCGCCTCGCTGCCCGATGCGCTTCTGTCGGAAGAAGACGGGACCGGGTCCGGACAGCCGCACCGCCAGCGCGCAGGCCGCGAACACCGGCGCGGCCACGAGCAGCATCAGCGAGGCCACGACGAGGTCGAACCCTCGCTTCGTCCTCCACGCCGCCGAGCGCAGCGCCGAGCGGCGGAGCCTGATCAGGGGGATCCCCCACAGGTCGTCGACGCACATCCCCTGGGCCGGGGAGACGCCCAGCTCGAAGAACCTTGGGATCACGTGGACCTCGACCGGAAGGTGGTCGCAGTCGCGGATGACTGAGACCAGCTGCGGTTCCCGCGCCGCCCCGAAGGCCACGATGACCCGCTTGATGTCGAACTCCCGGATCACGTACTCGAGGTCCCCGACGTCGCCGAGGATCGACAGCGGCAGACCGTCGTCCTCGAAGGAGTCGAGAAACCCCACCGGGTGCAGTCCGTAGTCGGGGTGCTCCTGGAGGGTGGTGGCCACCTGCACCCCGAGGTTCCCGGCTCCGACGATCAGCGTCGGCTCCACCACCAGCCCCTGCGCCCGAGCCTCCCGGGTCAGCTTGTACCCCAGGCCCCGGGCCGCGATGACCAGGACGATGACGGGGCCGGCCAGCCGCATGAAGGGCCCCAGATGGTCGTCCGCGACGAATGGCACCAGGACCAGCGTGGCGACGGCGAGGCGGGCGAGGATGCCGGCGATGTCATCGCTCAGCCGGGGATTGATCCGGGCGCGATGAGTGCCGGCCGCCCTGAGCGCGGCGAACGAGGCCACCCAGAACGTCAGCCCGACCCAGCCCAGGTGGCCCATGGCGCCGATCGCAACGAGCAGCGCCAGGGCGTCCGCCGCCGGCACGACGAGGCCCAGGGGGAGCCGGCGGGGAGGCGCGAAGCTTCGCCATTCGACGGGAGCACGAATCGTATGGGGAAGACCCATGCTGTCCTCGTCGATCACGATGTGGATCGGAGTGCTCTTGCGAGCAACCGCCCCTCGGGCTCGGGGGGGCCAAATACTAGCCCAAAATGCCTACGCGGCGCCAGTCGGTCGGGCGAACGCCCGAGGGTCGATCGACCGGGTGGGAAGAACGCGGAGAGCGGCACGCCCGGCGACGGCGATGGGCTGCCGCTTGGTCGGGCCTTCAGTGTTCCTCCTCGATCCGTCGTATGGGGGTCGGATAGTCGGGGAGGGCGCCCACGACATGTGCCTGTATCGTTTGGAAGAGTACGTACCCGCAGGGCTAGCCGACAATAGTCAAAAGTCTCTAATTCGATAGATCGTCCGGCCGAGGTCGCCCTACGGCAGATGGCCCGTTTCGGATCGGTAACGCCGCAGCTGTGGGATGACCCACGCCAGCAGCACGGCACCAACGACGCACGCCACCCCACCGGAGACCACCGAGAACCAGGGCGAGACGAGCGAGGCCACCCATCCCGCTTCGACATCTCCCAGTCGAGGACCACCCGTCACCACCATGATATGTACGGCCGAAAGGCGCCCGCGGAGCGAGTCCGGCACGGACAGTTGCAGGATCGTTCCCCGGAACACGGCGCTGATGACGTCCGCCGCCCCCGCGACGAATAGGAACGCCATCGCCAGCGGGAAGAGCCGGCCGGAGAGCCCGAACAGGGTGATGGCTGTCCCCCACAGGATGACGGCCCATACCACCGCCAGACCTTGCCGGCGGATCCTGCTCACCCATCCGGTGGTGAGCGCACCGAACAGCGCCCCTGCCGCGGGCGCCGCGTACAGGAGCCCGAGCCCCCGCGGACCAACATGGAACACCGTGAGGGCGAGTACGGGGAACAGGGCCCGGGGCATGCCGAAGATCATCGCGTCGAGGTCGATCAGGAACGTCGACACCAGCACGGCCCGACGCCGCAGGTACGCGAATCCCTCGGCGACAGCCCGCCAGCCGCTCGGAGCCGACTCGCCCTCGACGCGCTGGGGTGGCAGCGGCCGGAGCAGCAGCGTGCTGCCCACGGCCGTGGCCGAGGTGAGCACATCCACGGCGTAGGGCCAGACCAGCCCGAACCGCGCCAGCAGGACCCCGGCCACCGCCGGGCCGACCACCATCGCACCCGTGTACAGGACCTGGTTCAGGGCCATCGCCGAGGGCAGGAGATCGGGCCCCACCAGGTTGGGCACGCTGGCCGAGCGGGCGGCGACGTTCAGGGCGCCCACCCCGGCCCCGATCGCGGTGGCCAGGTACAGGTACCAGAGGGCCGGGTGGCCGTTCAGCGCACCGAGCAGGAGAAGGGCCGTCGAAGCCGCCAGCCCGATCTCGGTGAGCAAGATGAGCATCCGGCGATCGATCCGGTCGGCGACCGGCCCGGCGGCCACCGACACCACGACCAGCGGGACCAGCTGGACGAGGCCGATCAACCCCACGTCGAGTGGGGAACGGGTCAGCAGGTACACCTGGTAGGGAAGGGCAACCACCGTGATCTGCCGCCCCATGAGCGAGATCAGCTGGCCGAACCACAGGACCCGGAAGTCCCGGGATCTCTTCAGTGGGCTGAGGTCGATGGCCAGGCCGCGGATGGCGCTGGCGGCACGACCGAGGCGCGGGACCTGATGCCCCTCGGTCTCCGGTCCCCCCACCGGCTCGTGGAGATCGGCCACGCCGGCCGACGATAGCAGCCCGGCCCTCCGGCCATTCGAGCGCTGCTGCTATGTTCGAGGGGAGCGCCCGCGCCCGTCCCGCGTGGCCGGGCCGTTGGGGAGGTACGGGTGAACGACCTGCGAGCCATCTACGAGCGGCGCGAGGAGTTCCAGATCCTCGACGTCCGGGAGCCATACGAATGGCAGGCCGGCCGGATCGAAGGGGCGATCCACATACCGCTCGCCCGGCTGATGGCGGGCGGCGAGCGTGGCGTCCTGGACCCGTCGAGGCCGGTGGTGGTCATATGCAGGAGCGGCAACCGGAGCGAACTGGCGGCGACCATGCTCCAGGCCAGGGGGTTCGACGCCAGCAACCTCGAGGGCGGTATGGAGGAGTGGGCGAAGGAGGGTCTCCCGTTCTCGGCCGCGGACGGCGGTCCGGGCCGGGTGGTGTGAGCGCACCAGGCTTCGGCCGGACATCGGATGGGAAAGTCCGGATCATGACCACCCCACGCCACGCCGGAGTCGAGGAGCGGGTGGTGGAGGCCCTCGACGCCGTCGCCGAGGCGGCACGGGACCTGGGGCGAGCCGGGCGGGAGTTCCTGGCCAGCGAACGGGGCCGCCGGCTCCGGAGGGGCCTGGCCGCCGCCATGATCCTCGGTGCACCCCTGGCGGGAGAGCTGCCGGTGCTCCGGCGGACCGCCCTGGGACGCGTGCTGCGGTTCGCGGGGGCCACCGCGCTCGTGGTGAAGGGCGCGGAGTGGATTCGCGACTGGGACCCGAACGCGCCGGTCCCTTCCTGACCCCGAGCTACAGGCCGTACGCGTGCAGCACGTGGTCCCAGCTCCCCACGAACACCATCCCGTTCACCACCGCCGCCGCCGCGAAGATCGCGCCACCGATGGTCGTCCCGCTGTCCCACAGCTTCGTGCCGGTGGCGGCGTCGAAGGCGAACTCCTTGTTCCCGACGCCGTTCCCGTAATAGACCACCCCGTTGGCGACCGTCGGCGGTGAGACGCTGCTCCACGGTCCCGGGTCGCTCACCGAGTTCTGCCAGGCGAGCGCCAACGAGCAGTCGGGCTGAACATTGAGCGCCACCATGCCCTCGACGAACGGCGCCGAATCCGACGAGTTCCCGATGAACATCGTGTTCGTCACCGGCGAGTAGGCGGGGATGCCGTTGAATTGCCAGTCGCCCACGTTGCCGACCTGAAGGCGCTGGGTCGGGCCGCCGTTCAAGCCCCCCCGTGTGTACACGACGAGCACGCCGGACTTGTTCTTCGCCGCGACCTGCGGCGGGCACGCCGGTGCCTGATAGAGGATCGGGGTGGCCCCGAAGTCCACGTCCCCTCCCGTGAGTCCGAGGTAGTTCGCCCCCAGGACCTTCAGCGCGTCGCTCAGCTCGACCACGTGCTCGCCGAACCGGTACGACTCCGGGTTGTACAGGGCGTTCCCCGTCGCGGTGAACACGTGGCCGGTGGCCGGATCGACGGCCACGCCCCCGGGGCCCCAGATCCCGCCGCCGTTCACGGTCCGGCCCACGGTGAACCACGAGGCGGTCCTGGCATGGGTGGCGACGTCGATCTGGACGATGTGTCCGTGGTAGGGGGTGTAGTCGCAGTAGCTGGCGGTGGCCACGTACAGCTTCCCGCCCAGCTGGTTGATGCCCCCGTACACGTGCTCGTGCGCCGGGTCCCGGGTCACGGCCACGGGCCAGCCCGGCGTGGTCGCTCCGGTGGCGAGGTCGAGCGAGTAGACCTTGCCGTTCCCGCCGGTCTCGTACAGGACGCCCGCCGCCCGGTCGATGGTCGGGGTGCCGCTCACTCCGAAGATCGTGTCCGGCATGTCGTAGCAGTCCGTGTCCTGTTCGCCGAGGTTGCGGTCCCAGACCACCGAGCCGTCGGCTACCCTGAGCGCGACCAGATGTCCGTGCTCCGAGCCCTCGTACACGAGGTCCGTGCCGGTCTCGTCGACCACCACCCCCGCCGCCACGGCGGGCTGGCCGATGGTCACCGCGCCCAGGTCATAGGCCCATTTCTGGGTGAGGCTCCCCACGTTCCCCGGGGCCAGGACGGTCTCGTTCGGGTTGTAGCCCGTCCGCAGGGCGTCGTAGCCGTAGGTGGGCCAGTCGACGCTCGCGGTGGCGGCGGCGCCGGCCGAGACCTGGGTCGACCAGAGCGCGGCGGCCACCGTGATCGAGAGGACCAGGATGGCGACCGGCCGGGCCGGCCGGAGGTGCGACGACGACATGCGCGGAACCCCCAGTGCGCTCGCAGGGACGCTGGCCCCGCCGGCCGCCGAGCGCCCCGCGGCCCCATGGGGATTCAGGCATCCTAGTGACCCGCGCACCGGAGGGACACAGGCCGCGGGCTTTTGCGGTCAGCCGGGCCCGCCCCCGCTCGATCCGCCCGTGAGGGCGACGGCCGCCGCGATGTGGGACAGGTGCGTGAGGGCCTGGGGGAAGTTGCCGAGCATCTGGTCCGAGCCCGTGTCGAACTCCTCGGAGAACAAGCCGAGGTCGTTCCCGGTGGCGACGGCCCGATCGAACACCGTCTGGGCCTCCTCCGGCCGGTGCTGGCGGGCGAGGCACTCGGCCAGCCAGAAGGAGCAGGCCAGGAAGGCCCCCTCCCTCCCCTTCGCCCCGTCGCTCCGTTCGTAGCGTCGAAGCAGGCCGCCGTCGTCGAGGGCCTCCCACACCGCGTCCGTGGTTCGAACCATGCGCTCGTCGTCCCACGCCACGAACCCGGCCACCGGGAGCAGCAGCAGGGCCGCGTCGAGCGATCTGCTGCCGAAGGACTCGACGAAGATCCCGCGCTTGCGGTCGTAGCCGCGCTGTTCGACCGCGGCCCGGACGTCCCGGGCTGCCCGCGACCACCGTCGCTCCGGAGCCTTCCGGCTGCATTCCCTGGCCAGTCGCAATCCGAGGTCGAGGGCGGCCCAGCACATCGCCTTGGAGTGCACGAAGTGCCGGGGGCGGGACCTGATCTCCCAGATGCCGCGGTCCGGCTCGTTCCACCTGCCCGCGGCCGAGTCGACCAGCGAGGTGAGGAACCGCCAGTAGTCGTCGTCGGGAGAATGGCCCAGGAGGTGCCATTCCCACGCCAGGAGCAGCAGCCATCCGTACACGTCGAGCTGGACCTGCTCGGCCGCGGCGTTGCCCGACCGGACGGGATGGCTTCCGCGGTAGCCCTCCAGCTCCGGGAGCTCCAGCTCGACCAGGCGGCGCTCCCCGCCGACCCCGAACACGATCTGGAGGTCCTCGGTCCCGCCCGCCGCGCTCCGTTCGACGAACCGGCGGCACCCGTCGGCCTCCGATTCGAGCCCCAGCTCGACCAGCGAGCGGACCACGAACGCCGAGTCCCGAACCCAGCTGAAGCGGTAGTCCCAGTTGCGGCCGAACCCGAGCGCCTCGGGCAGCGAGGTCGTCGGCGCTGCGACGATCGCTCCGGTCGGGGCGTTCTGCATGGACTTCACGACGGCGGCCGATCGGGCCGCGCCCGGACCATGGGAGCCGGGCAGATCGACCTTCGAGCTCCATTTCCGCCACCAGGCGATGGTCTCCTCGAGGCGCCGGTCGAGATCCTCAGGCGATGGGGGGTCGGGGATCTTCCCGTCGATCAGCTCCGGCTGGACGTACCGCAGGGAGAGATGGGCCCGCTCGCCGGCGGAGACGGTGAAGGTGGCCACGAGGTCGTGATCGCGATGCGGGGCGATGTCCATGTCGCCCACGATCAGCAGGCCGTCGTTCCCCCCGATCGCCGAGTGCATCCGCGGACCGAGGCGGCGGATCCACGGGCGGACCTCTCCGTAGTCGAACCGGGGGGCGATCACGAGGCGCATGTCGATCCGGCCCCTGACCCCCTCCACGATCCGCACGATCTGCCGGTAGGGCGCCCGGGCTCCGCCCCGGCGCATGGCGAAGAAGTCGAACATCCTGGCCTCCCCGCCCCCGCTGTGGAACGTCGTCTCCAGCACGAGCGTCCCGTCCACGTAGCGGCGCACGGGTGCTCGTGTGCTCCGCGCCGGCGCCAGCGAGCAGAACCCCCCGTTGGTCCATCCGAGCAGGCGGCCGAAGTAGCTGCCGGAGTCGAATCGGGGCAGGCAGCACCAGTCGATCGATCCGGCCAGGGAGATCAGCGCCGAGGAATGGCAGTCCCCGATCAGCGCGTAGTCGGCGATGGGGGGATAGCGCTCGTCGGCCACCAGGTCCCTTCCCCGGCGATGATCTCGGGCCGGCAAAGCCTACCGTGGACCGCGGGCCAGCCGCGTCGCTCCGGCTCCCACCGCGGCGAGCGCAACGCCCGTTCCGGCGGCGACCGCTCCGCGGTGCATCGCGGCCCACGTCTGGACGCTTCGCGGGTGGGCCACCCGGTCGAACCGGCCATGGGCGCCGGGGTCGCCCGGGACCGGCGCCCACAGGTTCGCCGGCCTGCCGCGGTCCTCGGGCTGGTCCGATTGCTGGGCCTTGTAGTTCGTCCTGGCCAGGTAGCGGTCGAGGAGCCCCGGGGCCAGGCGATTGGCGATGATCGTGGCCGCCGTGCTGCCGCCCACCCACACCTCGCGCCGGCGGTGGTGCGCCGCCCACACGATGGCGCCGGCCGCCACCTCGGGCTGGTAGATCGGCGGGACCGGCTGGGCCTTGCTCGGCATCCGAGACTCGCAATGGTCGAACTGCGGCGTGTTCAGCCCTGGGAGCTGGACGATGCACAGCCCCACGTTGCTGCCGCGATGCAGCAGCTCGTCCCGGAGCGACTGGGTGAATCCCTTCACGGCATGCTTCGAGGCGCAGTACGCCGATTGCAGGGGGATGCTCCGGTAGGAGAGCGCGGACCCCACCTGCACGATCGAGCCCCGATCCCTCGGGATCATCCGTTTGAGCGCGGCCAGCGTGCCGTTGACCGTGCCCAGGTAGTTCACGTCCATGACCCTGCGGAACTCGGCGGGGGAGATGTCCACGACCTCGGCGAACACCGTGGTCATCGCGTTGTTCACCCACACGCCGATCGGGCCGAAGGCCTCCTCCACAGCCGCCGCCGCCGCCTCCACCTGCTCGGTGTCGGCCACGTCGCACGGCAGGGCCAGGGCCGTCCCCCCCAACGATTCCACGTCCTTGGCGGCGCCCTCCAGCCCGTCGTTCCCCCGGGCCAGCAGCCCGACGATCGCGCCGCGCTCGGCGAACTTCCTGACGGTGGCTCGGCCCACTCCCGAGGTGGCGCCGGTCACCACGACGACTTCGGTGGATCCGCTCATGGTCGCTCAGGCCTTTCGATAACGGGCGGCGTCGGCGCGCTTCAGCACCAGCCCCGTCCCGGGCCGCGAGAGGTCGGGTCGAAGCACTCCCTCGGCGGGCTCGAGGACCCCGTCGAACAGCAGTCGGTCGACGAGCGC
>DASWCX010000104.1:0-8275 GCA_036395815.1 Actinomycetota bacterium
CGAGCTCCCGGCGGATCGCCGCCGCCCTGGCGCTGAGCCCGCCGCCCCCGGGAAAGCCAAGCACCGCACCCTGGGTCCCGCGGTCCTGGTCCTTCGGATCGAGGGTGAGCGGAGGGCCGAGCGACCCATCCACCCGCAGGATCGCGATGTCCAGCTTGGGATCGAACAGGACGGGCACGGCCGCCTCCGTTCCGCCGTTCTGCTGTTGCACCTTCGGATCTCGCACTCCCGCCACCACGTGGGCGTTCGTCACGACGTAGCGATCGGCGGCCACGAACCCGCTTCCCTCCTGGATGGCGCCGCAGGCCTCTCCGACGATCTTGACGGTGCTGGGGGCGGCCTTGTCCACGGCCGCCCGGATCGCCTTGTTCGACGGCTCCTTGACCGGCCCGGCCGGGGCCGGCGGGATGTCGGCGAACACCTCCGGGAATCCGAAGCGGTTGAAGAACTGTCGGACCTCCGCGAGCAGGGACGGCGGCCGGGGGAGGACGCTGTCCATCCTCCGGATGATGGCCGACCCCCGGATCTCGGTGCTGACCTGTGGGATCGGCCCGTTCACCAGGTTGAAGGCGAGGAACCAGGTCGCCAGCAGCCCTGCGACCACGGCGACGACGGAGCCGGCCGCCGAGTCGACGCCCCCCAGAGCGCTGCGCCTGGCCAGCGCCCACACGCGGGAGCCGACCAGCCAACCCAGCGCGTCGCCCAGCCCGGCGAGCACGACCAGCACGAGCAGCGCGACCCCCGCCTGTGCCAGGGGGGATTGCACCAGCTGCGCCAGGTGCGGGGCCAGGATCGCGCCCGCCAGCAGCCCGACCAGCAGCCCCGCGTACGTGGCGAGCTGCAGGCTGGCCCCCCGCCGGTAGCCGTTCACGGCGGCGAAGACCGCCAGCACCACGATGCCCAGGTCCAGGAGGTCCACGGCGGTATCCTGACAGACCTCCGAGGAAGGTTCGCCTCGGGCCCGCGGGGTCGCCCGATCCCGCGCTCCCCCGGAAGGTTGGCATGAAGGTCATCGCTCTGGTGGACGGCGAGCACTATCCGGCGGTCACCCGCTGGGGGCTCGAGTCCGCGGCTGGCGCGGGGCACCAGGTGCTCGTCGCCCTCGTGGTCGGGGGGGTCGAGAAGCTCGGCGCGGACCGGAGGGTCGATCTCGGCGACGTCCCGGTGGTCTCCGCCTCGGGGGACGCCCGCGGCGCGCTCCGCGAGGCCATCCGGACCCACCGCCCCGACGCGGTCCTCGATCTCTCCGACGAGCCGGTCCTCGGATACGAACGCCGGATGGAGCTCATCGCAGTGGCGCTGGCCGGCGGCGTCCCGTACGTGGGGCCGGGGTTCCGGTTCGACCCCCCGATCACCGAGCCGCCCCTCCGGGCCCCGACGGTCGCGGTCATCGGCACCGGCAAGCGCGCGGCGAAGACCGCGATCGGGGGGCACACCGCGCGGCTGGCGGCGGGGATGGGACTGCGGCCGGTGGTGGTGGCCATGGGCCGGGGCGGTCCGCCCGAGCCGATGGTGGCCGGTCCGGACGACGTCACCGTCGAGGCGCTGCTGGGGCGGGTCGAACGGGCCGAGCACGCGGCTTCGGACTTCCTGGAGGACGCCCTGACCGCCGGCGTTCCCACCGTGGGAGCTCGCCGATGCGGGGGCGGGCTGCCCGGCGCCCCGTTCGTCACCAACGTGGCGCGGGCCGCGGCCATGGCGGCGGCCATGGGGGGGCATCCCGTGATCCTCGAGGGAAGCGGGGCCGCCATGCCCACGGTTCCATGGGACTCGGGCATCCTGGTCGTGCCGGCCTCGCTGCCGGTCCATCACCTGGGCGGGTACTTCGGTCCCCTCCGCGTATTGCTATCGGACCTCGTGGTCTTTATCATTGGTGCGGGTCCCAGTGCAGGGGCCGACAACCTTTCCACCCTCGATCCCGAAGTTCGCCGGCTTCACTCGACGGTACGAGTGGCCAAGGTGGAACTCCATCCGGTGCCGCTGGCCGACGTGAGGGACAAGGATGCCTATCTCGCAACGACCGCACAGCCCGAGGTGGCCGAGCGTCTCGCTGCTCAGGTCGCCCGCACGGCAGGGTGCCGCGTGGTGAAGGTGTCCACGCACCTGGCCGACCGGGCGGCGTTCGAGCGGGACCTGGCCGAGGCGCCACCGTTCGACGTGCTCCTGACCGAGCTGAAGGCGGCGGCGATCGACGTGGGGGCGCGCCGCGCGCTCGAGCGGGGGGCGCAGGTCGTGTTCCTGGACAACCGGCCGGTGACGGCCGGCGGTGACGGGGACGTGGACGACCTGATCCGGGAGGTGGTCGGGTTGGCCGGGGAGCGGGCCCGGCTTCGGATGTAGGAATGAGAAGAGCTCGGAAGCGGGACGAACCGGAAGAAGTGGACGAGTGGTGACGAGATGACCGACAAGGTGATCGTGATCTCGAAAGGAGATCCGGGCCTTCCGTACTCGAAAGGCCTGCGGGCCTCCGAGCTCATGGTGACCGGGCTGTCCCCGTACCGCGCCTATCACGTGGCCGAGCAGATCGAGCAGCGTCTCCTCGACCGGAAGGTCCCCAGCGTGACGAAGCGGGAGCTGGACAGCCTGACCATCGAGGTACTGACCGATCTGGCCGGGGAGCGGTACGCCACGAACTTCGTGCGGTGGCAGGAGATCGCCACGCTCGAGGTCCCGCTGGTGGTCCTGATCGGCGGGGCCACGGGCGTCGGGAAGTCGACCATGGCCACCCAGCTCGCCGCACGGCTGGGCATCGTGCGGGTGGTGGCCACCGACGCGGTCCGCGAGGTCATGCGGGCCATGCTCACGTCGAAGCTGATGCCGACGCTGTACACCTCCTCGTTCAACGCGGACTCGGCCCTTCGGGAGCCGCCCCCCCGACCCGCGGACAAGGTGATCGTGGGATTCCGGGAGCAGACGGCGGCGGTGGCGGTGGGCGTCCAGGCCCTGATCAAGCGGGCGGTGGTGGAGGGGACCAGCGCCGTGATCGAGGGCGCGCACGTGGTGCCGGGCTTCTTCGATCTGGATCCGTACGAAGGGAAGGTTCTGGCCGTCCCGGTTGTTGTGACAGTGGAAGACGAGGATCTTCATCGGAGCCACTTCGTCGCCCGGTCCACGGATTCTTCGGCCCGCCCGATGGACCGCTATGTCACGGGATTCGCCAACATCCGGCGAGTGCAGAAGTACATCAAGAGCCAGGCGCTGACCCACGGCATCCCGATCATCCCGAACTACAGCCTCGATCAGGCGCTCAGCAACTTGATCGACCTGGTGGTGGAGCGGGCCACCGAGACTGTTCGCAACGGGGCGAAGCGCCGGCACCCGGTGAGGCCCCCGCCTGGAATGGAGGCGATCAGGCGATGAAGCTGTTCCTCGACACCGCGAACCTGGACGAGATCCGCGCCATCAAGAAGTGGGGCGTGCTTTCGGGAACCACCACCAACCCCTCGTTGCTGGCGAGAGAGCACGCCGATTGGGAGCTGCAGATGAAGGAGATCTGCTCCGAGGTTCCCGGAGACGTTTCACTCGAGACCACCGAGTCGAACGCCGATGACATCTACGAGCAGGGTCTGAAGCTCGCGTCGATCGCTCCCAACGTCGTGGTGAAGGTGGTCATGACGCCCGCGGGCCTCGAGGCAGGGAAACGGCTGGTCGACAACGAGATCCCGATCAACGTGACGCTGACGTTCTCGCCGGCGCAGGCCATACTGGCGGCCGAGGTCGGGGCGCGCTACGTGTCGCCGTTCCTGGGCCGGCTGGACGACGTGGGGTCCGACGGCCTGCGGGTCCTGGCGGAGATCTGCGAGATCTACGATGTCCAGGGCTACGAGACGCAGGTCCTTGCGGCCTCGCTGCGCCACCCCATGCACGTGGTGGAGGCGGCGCGGATGGGCGCCGACGTGGCCACCATGCCGTTCGACGTGTTCGGCAAGCTCATCAAGCACCCGTTGACCGACCTCGGACTCGAGAAGTTCGACGAAGACTGGAAGAAGCTCCAGCAGGAGCTGAAGGAAGGAGCATGAACGTGGATTCACGCACGTTGGAACGATCAGATCTGGAAGGGAAGGTCCTGCCGGAGCTGCAGAAGATCGCCGAGTCGCTCGGGGTCGAAGGACACCAGCGACTGAGGAAGGGAGACCTGATCTCCGCCATCATCGACAAGTCGTCCGGTGACGGGCGGGTGGACGGGGGCGCCGGCGCGGACGGCGACGGCCGCGCCACCGCCGCTCCCGCCGAAGCGGTCGAGGCCGCCACCTCTATGCCGGCGGCCGAGAAGGAATCGTCCGAGCTCGAAGCCAGCACCGAGCCCGGGCCGGGCAACGAGTCGAGCCCGACCCAGGTCTCGCGTGCCACGGGCGAGGGACCCCGCCAGCGCGGGGAGGGCCAGCCCCGCCGAGGCGGGGAGGCCCGGCCTCAGCAGGCCGGCGACGGCCAGCCCCGCCAGGGCGGTGAGGGCCAGTCCCGCCAGGGCGGTGAGGGCCAGACTCGCCAGGGCGGTGAGGGCCAGCCCGAGGTCGGCCGGGTCTCCACCGCGGTACTCGACCGGCCCCGCGACCGCCGGCTCTCCCGCGAGGACCGGCGACGGCAGCGCGAGCAGCGTCGCGAACGGGAGCGCGAGGAGCGCGAGCAGGAGCTGGCCGACGCGCCGATCCGGACCGGCGTCCTGGACGTCCTGCCCGAGGGGTACGGCTTCCTCAGGACCACCGGCTACCTCCCGGGGAACGAGGACGTCTATGCCTCGCTCTCGCAGATCCGCAGGTTCGGGCTCCGCCGCGGCGACGAGGTCACCGGCCAGGTCCGGAACCCCCGGGACAACGAGAAGTACCCGGCGCTGCTCAGGATCGAGACGGTGAACGGGGTCGACCCCGATACCGCCCGGTTGCGGCCGGAATTCGACAAGCTGACCCCGCTGTTCCCGGAGGAGCGGTACCGCCTGGAGCACGACCCCAAGGGCGTCACCGAGCGGATCATCGACCTCATCGCCCCGATCGGGAAGGGCCAGCGAGGCATGGTGGTGTCGCCGCCGAAGGCCGGGAAGACCACGGTGCTCAAGCAGATCGCCGGAGGCATCCTCGAGTCGGACCCGGAGACGCACGTGATCATCCTGCTGGTCGACGAGCGGCCGGAGGAGGTCACGGACTGGCAGCGGACGGTTCCGGCCTCGGAGGTGGTGTACTCCACGTTCGACAAGCCGGCCGACCAGCACACGCAGGTCACCGAGCTCGTGCTCGAGCGGGCCAAGCGGCTGGTGGAGGCAGGGAAGGACGTCGCCATCCTGCTCGACTCGATCACCCGGCTGGCCCGGGCGTACAACCTTGCCGCGCCCGCCTCGGGGCGCATCCTGTCCGGCGGCGTGGACTCGACGGCCCTGTACCCGCCCAAGCGGTTCTTCGGGGCGGCCCGAAACCTCGAGGAGGGCGGCTCGCTCACGATCATCGCCAGCGCGCTGGTGGAGACCGGTTCGCGGATGGACGAGGTCATCTTCGAGGAGTTCAAGGGCACGGGGAACTGGGAGATCCGCCTTGACCGCGTCCTGTCCGAGAAGCGGATGTTCCCGGCCCTCAACATCGAGGCCTCGGGCACCCGCAAGGAGGAACGCCTCATGCCGGCCGCGGAGCTCGCGCTGGCCTGGCGACTGCGCCGGGTGCTGCACGCCCTCGACCCGGCCGCGGCGCTGGAGCTGCTCATCGACAAGATGCGGCAGACGAAGTCGAACGAGCAGTTCCTCAAAGAGATCTCGAAGGTGGACTGACGGTGGCCGGGTGGGGCGACGACCCCGTCATGGGGGAGCTGATCGAGGCCATCGCCGAGGGCTGGAAGCCCGTCCGCATCACCGAGGAACGGGACGCGGGGGGCACGGCGTTCGACGTGGTGACGGTGGAGAAGGACGGCGAGCAGCGAGAATTCCGGAGCGACCACCTCGCCTTCCACCGCTACGTCGAGGGCCTCATGGAGGACCACGACCTCTCGTATTCCTAGACGCCGGTGCGCGCCGTCCGCCGGTCACTCGGCGGGCGTGGGAACATCGGCGTGTTCAACAGGTAGGTTGAAGGGAGCGCGAATGAAGACAGGGATCCATCCCGATTACGTGACCGCGACCGTGCGGTGCTCGTGTGGCAACACGTTCGTCACCCGCTCGACCAAGCCGGAGATCCACGTCGAGCTGTGTTCGGTGTGCCATCCGTTCTACACGGGCAAGCAGAAGCTCGTCGACACCGGCGGCCGCGTGGAGCGGTTCCAGCGCCGGTACGGGCAGCGCCCGGCCGCCGGCTCGGGCGCCTAGCCCGAGGCCGTGCCCGGCGGGGCGGTCGACGAGGGCCACTTCTACGGAGGCCAGGCCGTCCTCGAGGGCGTGATGATGCGCGGCCGCGACCATTGGGCAGTGGCCGTGCGTCGCCCCGACCAGACGGTCCACCTCGAGTCCCACGAGATCCGCTCGATCGGCAACCGGCTCAAGCTCCTGGCCAAGCCGGGGCTGCGGGGAGTGCTGGCCCTCGGGCAGGCCCTCTCCATCGGCGTCAGGGCGCTCACCATCTCCGCGAACCAGTCCGTCGAGGAGGAGGAGAAGCTCACCTCGAAGCAGATGGGCGCGTCGATGGTGCTGGCCTTCGTGGTGTTCGCCGCCGTGTTCGTGGTGGGCCCGTTCGTGGGGTTCCGCTTCCTGCGGAGGGCGGTCACCTCGAGCGTCTACCGGAACCTCCTGGAGGGGGTGTTCCGGGTGGGGCTGTTCCTGGCCTACCTCGGGGTGATCGGGCGGATGAAGGAGATCCGCCGGGTGTTCGAATACCACGGCGCCGAGCACAAGACGATCGCCGCCTACGAGCACGACGACCCCCTCGAGCCGCGGGCGGTCGACCGCTACTCGACCCTCCACGTCCGGTGCGGCACGAATTTCCTGCTGATCGTCATGGTCCTGACCATCGCCATCTACTCGGTGTTCCCTGCCCGGACGCTGCTGTGGGGGATCCTGTCGCGCCTCGTGGCTATCCCGCTGATCGCGGGGATCTCCTACGAGCTGCTGCGGTTGGGGGCTCGCCATCACCGCTCGCGGATCATGCGGGCGGTCATGGCGCCGGGCCTATGGCTCCAGAAGATCACCACCCGGCCTCCCGACCCGGCCGAGATCGAGGTGGCCATCGCCGCGTTCCGCGAGGTCCTTCGGCG
Source organism: Actinomycetota bacterium (assembly GCA_036395815.1). Taxonomy (GTDB): domain Bacteria; phylum Actinomycetota; class UBA4738; order UBA4738; family UBA4738; genus DASWCX01. Next base: position 7,162 of record DASWCX010000104.1, read on the forward strand.
GGAGGCCGAGCGGCGGGCCGGCGAGTACCCCGCGCATCAGGGCTGACCGCGCCGGCGCCTCGCCATAATGACTACGAGATGCGCGAACGCCTGGACCGGATCGAAACGCGATACGAGCAGCTGACCCGGGAGCTCTCCCGGCCCGAGGTCGCCTCCGACCTCGGCCGCCTCCGGGACCTCGGGCGCAAGCACGCCGAGCTGGAGGAGGTCGTGTCCGTCTACCGGCGGTATCGGGCCGCCCTCCAGCAGGCCGAGGAAGCCCGCGAGCTCGAACGGGCCGAACAGGAGCCCGAGATGGCCGAGTACCTGCGGGCCGAGGCAGCCGAAGCGGAGTCGCGGGCCGAGGAGCTGGAACGGCAGCTGGAGCGGCTGCTGGTCCCCAAGGACCCGAACGACGAGAAGGACGTCCTGGTGGAGATCCGAGCGGGCACCGGAGGGCAGGAGGCGGCGCTGTTCGCCGGAGACCTCCTCGAGATGTACCGGCGGTATGCGGAGCGGCGGCGGTGGAAGACCGAGGTGCTCTCGTCCAGTCCCTCGGACATCGGGGGGTTCAAGGAAATCGTGCTGGAGGTCCGGGGGAAGGGGGCGTACTCGCGGTTGAAGCACGAATCGGGGGTGCACCGGGTCCAGCGCATCCCGGTCACGGAGTCCGGAGGACGCATCCACACGTCCACCGCGACCGTGGCCGTCCTGCCGGAGGCCGAGGAGGTGGACGTCGAGGTCAACCCCGACGACCTCGAGATCGATGTGTTCCGTTCCTCCGGGCCCGGCGGCCAGAGCGTGAACACCACGGACTCCGCCGTGCGGATCACGCACCGGCCCACCGGCATCGTGGTGGCCGTACAGGAGGAGCGGTCGCAGCGGCAGAACAGGGAGAAGGCCATGCGCTACCTGCGGTCGCGGCTGCTCCAAGTGGCCCAGGATGAACAGCAGCGGGAGGAGGCCGCCACCCGGCGGGCCCAGGTGGGAACCGGCGAGCGTTCCGAGAAGATCCGCACCTACAACTATCCGCAGAGCCGCGTGACCGACCATCGGATCAACGTCTCCGTCCACAACCTCCCCAGGGTGGTCGAGGAGGGCGACCTCGACGAGCTGATCGACAACCTGATGGAGC
>DASWCX010000105.1:0-4517 GCA_036395815.1 Actinomycetota bacterium
GTTCGGGGTGCCGATGAGCTCGGCGGCGACCCACGACTGCCCCCCGGTGTAACGTGCTGCTCCCGCACGTCGGGTCGTCCGTGCACCCGCCCCACACGATGAAGGTGTTGCCGGTCCACGAGTAGGCGAAGAACCTCTCGAAGGGCGATTGGTTCGTGCCAGGTCATGCTAGGACGGCGATCACCGCGAACTGATCCTGGTTTGGTTCGGCGGTGGTTAAGAGTTGGTAAGCACGGGTCGTTGCGTGGGACCGATCGGCTGCGGTTAGCTATCAGACGTGCTGGATTCGTTCGCTCCCGGGTGGCGGGGAGTCGTGGGCCGGCTGGCCCGGATCGGGGCCTCGCCCGAGGACAGCCCTGACGAGGCGCTCCGCAAGGAGACCCTGGTCCTTGCCGCCGTGCTCATCACCGCCCTGGCGGTGATGTGGGTGGTGGCCTATTCGGTCCTGGGGCTGTACCTCGCCGCGGCGATCCCGTTCGCCTACCAGATCGTTTCCGTCGGCAACCTCATCGTCTTCGCGAAGACGCGGCGGTACCGCTTCTTCCGGGCCTGCGAGCTGGGACTCAGCCTCGCGCTGCCGTTCGCGCTGCAGCTGAGCCTGGGGGGCTTTGTCCCGTCGAGCGGGGTGGTGCTGTGGTCGTTCACCGCGCCGCTGGGGGCGCTGCTGTTCGCGGGCCGGCGGGAGGCCGTCCGGTGGTTCGTCGCGTTCCTGGCCCTGGTGAGCCTCTCCGCGGCCCTCGATCCGGTGCTGGGCGCCGGGGCGGACATCCCCAACCAGGTCGTCATCCTGTTCTTCGCCCTCAACGTCCTCGGGGTCACCGGGACGTGCTACTTCCTGCTCCACTACTTCGTGCGGGAGCGCGATCACGCCGCCGAGGTCATCCTCGCCGAGCGGGAACGCTCCGAGCGCCTGCTGCTGAACGTCCTTCCGGAACCGATCGCCCAGCGCCTCAAGGACGGGGAGTCGCTCATCGCCGACGGAGCGCCCGAGGTCGGGGTGCTCTTCGCCGACATCGCCGGGTTCACCCCGATGTCCGAGTCGATGGCTCCGGAGGACATCGTTCGACTCTTGAACGACGTGTTCTCCGCATTCGACGGACTGGCCGCCACGCACGGGCTGGAGAAGATCAAGACCATCGGGGACGCCTACATGGTTGCCTCCGGTCTGCTGGAGCCCGGCGCGCGGCACGCCGAGGATCTGGCCCGGATGGCCCTGGAGATGCTGCGGGAGAGCCGACGGTTCGGGCGGCTGCAGCTCCGGATCGGGATCGACATCGGCCCCGTCGTGGCCGGGGTCATCGGGCGGAGCAAGTTCATCTACGACCTGTGGGGCGACACGGTGAATACGGCCAGCCGGATGGAGTCCCACGGCATCCCGGGCGCCATCCAGGTCACGGAGCGCGCCTACCATCGGCTGTCTCCCGCCTTCGAGTTCGAGGCTCGGGGCATCGTGGAGATCAAGGGGAAGGGACCGCAGCGAACCTACCTTCTCGTCGGGCCGAAGGAGGACATCGCGCCGGCGGATCTCGCCGCGTCCCGGGAGGAAGTCGCGGGGCGCGATCACCCGGCCGGGGCGGTCGGTCCGGCCGGCGGAGGGAGGTCCTGATCCGGTGGTGCGACCGACATCGGCCGCACGGCTGGGCCCTCAGCCCGAAGGTCTCGATCAGATCGAAGGTAGTTGCCCCGGAGACTTCCCCTTGGCCGCGGCGTCGATGTCCTGAAGGGCCTCCTCCGGCAGGCCCTGCACCTCGGCCACCCCCCGAAGCATCGCGACGTAGCGATCGGTCGGGGCCACGTACCGCTCGGGCGAGTCGACCGCGAACGTCGACGCCTTGACGGGACCCTCGGGACCCTGCACCTCGACCTCCAGCACATGGCTCATGCTGTCATCGCCGCGGAAGGAGTTGAACGCCTCCAGGTCCGCGTCCTCGATCTCCCACAGGACCCCCCACATGTGCCCGCCGATGGCCGGGACCGCGTTGGCCGCGCCCCCGCCCCAGGATCGGTTCGTGACGTTGAACGCCAGGCGGTAGCCGTCGAGACGGGCCGGCCCGATGGCCTTGGCGCCCGGCGTGTCGCCCTGCATGTGATCGGCGCTCATGCGAGCCCCGTACGCGAAGAAATATGGCATGCGGGGGATGCTACCCGGAACGCCTCCGATCGACTAGTTCGTGCCCTAGCGGGAGACCGAGCCGCAGGTCAGGTTCGCCCCACAGCCGGTCATGGCCCCCGCGCGATCCGAGGCGACCAAGGCGGCCATGTTCCCCACGTCGGCCAACGACGTGAGCCGGCGCAGCATGGTCTTCCCCCGCATCCATTCGATGATCTCCTCGCGGGTCATCTGCCCGGTGCCGTAGTCAGGGAAGGGCTCGCCCGTGTCCTGCGTGGCCTCGGGGAGGCCGGTCGTCTGGAGCCATACGACCCGGACGCCCTTCGGTCCGAGTTCGGCCGCCCACTGCCGGCACTGGCTCTCGATCGCGTCGAAGGTGACCCCCGTGCCGCCGACGTTGGGGATGGTGTGGCGCGCGGTGGTCGCGGTGATGGCAAGGATCACGCCCGATCCCTGTTCGACCATGTGTCGCGCGGCCGCCCTGGCCGTCAGGAACTGGGCCCTCATCGCGTTGGCGATGGGCCGGAAGAAGTCGTCGTACGGCATCTCGAGCAGCGGCGACCCGTGGACGTCCCCGTGGCCGATGGCGTTGAAGGACACGTCGATGGTCCCGGCCTTCCCGGCCACGGCATCGGCGTGTTCGTCGACGGCCTGCTGGTCGAACGCGTCGACCACCGCCGCCTCGGCCGTTCCTCCCGCGGCGCCGATCTCCCCGGCCACCTCCTCCAGACTAGAGAGCGTGCGACCGGCCAGGAAGACCCTCGCTCCCTCCCGTGCGAACGCCCGGGCCACCGCGCCGCCGACCCTGCCGCCCCCTCCGTAGACCACCGCGTTCCTGTCCTCGAGAAGCACGTCCACCCTCCCGTCTGTCGCGTTCCGTAGAGACGGGCCAGCATAGATGGATGCGCGGTGCCCGGAGGGCCCTGCCGGACGCGCTACATTGCTGATCCACATGCCAGAGCTACCGACCGGAACCGTCACCTTCCTGTTCACCGACATCGAAGGCTCCACCCGGCTGCTCCAGGAGCTCGGCGACCGGTACGCGGCCGTTCGGGACGAGCACGCCGAGATCGTTCGCCGAGCCATCGCCGAGGCAGACGGGGTGGAGGTCAGCACCGTGGGGGACTCGTTCTTCGCGGTGTTCCGGAGCCCGGCCAGAGCCGTTCGGGCCGCGGTGGTCGCCCAGCGGGGCCTGGCCGCCCACGACTGGTCGCCCCCCCTCGCCGTTCGGGTCCGGATGGGCCTCCACACGGGGGAGGGGATCCCGGGCGGGGACGACTACATCGGCATCGACGTGAACCGGGCGTCGCGGATCGCCGACGCGGCCCACGGCGGACAGGTCATCGTCTCCGACGCCACCCGGGGGCTCGTGGAGCATGCCCTTCCGGAGGGGACCTCGCTCCGGGACCTCGGGGAGCATCGGCTCAAGGACATCATCCACCCCGAGCGCCTCCACCAGCTCGTGGTCGAGGGCCTCCCGGCCGACTTCCCACCGCCCCGCACCGTGGACGCCAGGCCGAACAACCTCCCCGCGCAGCTCACCTCGTTCGTCGGCCGCGAGGAGGACGTCGCCGAAGTCGAGCGGCTCCTCGCCCGGCCACGGCTCCTCACCCTCACCGGGGCCGGGGGCACCGGTAAGACCCGGCTGGCCCTTCAGGTCGCCACCAAGATGCTGAAGGAGTTCAGGGACGGCGCCTACTTCGTCGACCTCTCCTCGGTGACCGACCCGGCGCTGGTTCCGTCGGCCGTCGCCGGTGCCCTGGGCGTCCCCGAGGTGGCCGGACGCCCCATCCTCGACGGGGTGAAGGACCACCTCCGCGACAGGGAGTTGCTCCTGGTGATCGACAACTTCGAACAGGTGGCCGAGGCCGGCCCCGTGATCGAGGACCTCCTCACCGCCGCCCCGCGGCTGAAGGTCCTGGTGACGTCCCGCGTCGTGCTGTCGCTCCGGGGCGAGCACGAATACGTGGTGCCGCCACTCGAACCGCCCGACCCCGAGCGGCTCCCCGACGTCCTGACCCTCGGTCGGTTCGAGGCGGTGCAGCTGTTCACCGAACGCGCCCTCGCGGTCCAGCCCGGATTCCGGCTCACCGAGGAGAACGCCCCCGCCGTGGCCGAGATCACCGCCCGGCTCGACGGCCTGCCGCTGGCCATCGAGCTGGCGGCCACCCGCACGAAGCTCCTGACGCCCCAGCAACTGCTCCCGCGGCTCCAGGACCGGCTCTCCATGCTCACGTCGGGGGCCCGGACCCTCCCGCAGCGCCAGCGGACCCTCCGCGACGCCATCGCCTGGAGCCACGACCTCCTCGAGGCCGCCGACCGGCGCCTGTTCGCCCGGCTCTCGGTGTTCCGCGGGGGGTGGACGCTCGAAGCCGCCGAGGCCGTGTGCGACCCGGAGGGACTGGGC
>DASWCX010000106.1:0-11059 GCA_036395815.1 Actinomycetota bacterium
CGGCAGCGACGTTTCGATCCCAGTGGGTGGATTCCAAGTGGTCGAGGGGCACCCGCCCTTCGCCTCGACCACGGTCGAGCGGTTCTCCGGAGTGGGGGTCTACCCGGGTGGGGCCCAGGCCGACGTGCTGGCGGTCGACCCTGGCTCGTTCGCCCCCGCCGCGTACTGGCCGGCGAACCCCGGTCCGCCGCTCGGCGGGCTGGTGTCGAAGCTCCCAGCGAACGCCGGGCCGCTTCCGGTCGTGTCCGTCGGCCCCCAGCTGCCGTTGGGGGCCCGCCTGGTGATCGGCGGCGGGGAGGAGGTCCCCATCCTGGTGGTGGCGCACGTCGAGGCCTTCCCCGGAGCCGTCGGCTCCGGGCCCACGCTGGTGGCCGACCGGAGTGCCGTGGCCCGGACGTTCCCGGCCGACGTGAGCAGCCTCAAGGTCGGGTTCGAGCTGTGGGCCCGGGGAGACCCCGCGCTGATCCTGCGCGTGCTGCGGAACCTGGGGTTCGGCGTGGACCTGGCGGCAACGGCGGCCAAGGCCCGGACCACCCCCGCCTTCCTCGCGCTGTCCTGGACCCTCGGCCTGCTCCAGGCGCTGGGGATCCTGGCCGCGGGAGTGGCCGCGCTCGTCCTGGTCTCGTACCTGCAGGCGCGGCAGCGCGGGCGTGAGGTCTCCTACGCCCTGGCCCGCCGGATGGGCCTCACCCGCTCCGCGCACCGCCGCGCGGTCCGTGCGGAGCTCCTGGTCATGCTGTTCGCCGCGTTCGTTCTGGGCTCGGCCCTGTCGACGGCAGCCGCCGCGCTGGTCAACTCCCGCCTCGACCCCGTCCCGGACCTGCCGCCGAACCCGTTCCTCTCCATCCCCGGAAGCCTGTTCGCGGTGACCGCCCTGTCGCTGGTCCTGGTCAGCGTGGTGGGCGCGCGGCTGGTGCAGCGCCGGGCGGATCGGGCCGACGTCGCCGCGGTGATGCGGCTCTCGGGTTGAGCCGAGACCACCCCGGGGTCAGTGCCCGCGGCCCTCGGGTTGCGAGTGGTCGAGCTTCGGCGCCAGCCACCACCGCGAGGTGACGACCTTCGGCCGGGTGTAGAACCGGACCCCGTCCTGCCCGGTGGCGTGGAGGTCGCCGAAGAAGCTGTTCTTCCACCCGACGAAGGGGAAGAAGGCCATCGGCGCCGCCACTCCGATGTTCACCCCGAGCATCCCCGCCTCGGCCCTGCGCTTGAACTCCCGGGCGTGCCCACCGCTGGTGGTGAAGATCGACGCGGCGTTCCCGTACGTGCTGGCGTTCAGGGTGGCCAAGGCCTCGTCGATGTCGGCCGCTCGCACCACCGACAGGATCGGGCCGAACAGCTCGTCGGTCCACAGCGCCATGTCCGGCGTCACCCGGTCGAAGATGGTGGGCCCGAGGAAGAAGCCGTCGGAGGGGCCGGCCCCCCGGCCGTCGAGGGCCAGGGCGGCCCCGACCTCCTCGCCCTGTTCGATGTAGCCGATTAGCTCCTTGCGGCGTTCGTCCCGGATCACGGGGCCCATGTCGGTCTCGGGCTCGGTGCCGGGGCCGAGCTTCAGTCGCCCGGCCTGGCCCGCCAGCTCCTCGACCAGGGCGTCGCCCACCGTCCCCACGCCGATGGCCACGCTCCCGGCCAGGCACCGCTGGCCGGCGTTGCCGAAGGCCGAGGAGATCAGCGCGGTGACGGTCTTCTCCAGGTCCGCGTCGTCCATCACCAGGAGGTGATTCTTCGCCCCGCCCAGGGCCTGGACCCGCTTCGCGTTCGCCGCACCCGTGGCGTACACATAGCCGGCCACCGCGGCCGACCCGACGAACGAGACCGCGTCGACCTCTGGATGGGTGAGCAGCGAGTCCACCGCCTCCTTGGCTCCGTGGACCACGTTGAGCACCCCGTCGGGGAGGCCGCACTCCGCCAGCAGCTCGGCGATCCGCATGGCCGACAGCGGCGTTCGCTGGGAGGGCTTGAGCACGAAGGTGTTCCCGCACACCACGGCCAGCGGGACCATCCACAGCGGGACCATGTGCGGGAAGTTGAACGGGGTGATCCCCGCCACCACCCCCACCGGGAACCGGACCAGCTCCTCGTCGATCCCGTCGGCGATCTGGTCCAGGTTCTGGCCCATCGTCAGAGTGGGCGCGCCGCACGCCAGCTCGACCACCTCGATGGCCCGCCGCACCTCCCCGCGGGACTCGGGGAGCGTCTTCCCGTTCTCACGGGTCACCAGCAGGGCCAATTCGTCGAAGTGGTCCTCCAGGGACTGCTTGAAGCGGAACATGACCTGGGCCCGGTCCGGAACGGGGGTGTTGGCCCATGCGGGGAACGCTTCGCGCGCGGCCCGGATGGCCCGGTCGATCTCCTCGGACGAGGAATGGGGCAGCAGGGCGATGGTCTCGCCGGTGGCGGGGTCGAAGATCGGATCGACCTGGACGTCGCCGCCACGGGCCTCGACCAAGCGCCCGCCGACGAAGGTCCCCACCGTCTCCACGCTCACGGGGGCAACGATAGCCCGCCCCACCGCGGGGCGCGAGACCCGGCCGTCACGGGATCAGGAGCTCGGAGGCCTCGTGGGCCGCCGGCGGCGAGGCCTTCGCGCCCCAGTCCATCCGGGCAGGCCGCAGGCCGACACCGGCGATGACCACCCCGATGAGCGCGGCCACCCCGCCGAGCACGTACACGGCCCGCGGCCCGAAGGCGGCCACCGCCGGCCCGCCCACCACGTAGGACAGGGCCAGGCCACCGTGAACGAACGTGTCCATGGCGCCCGAGACCCGGCTTCGAACCGCGTCCGGCGTCCGCCGCTGCATGATTCCCTGGTTCGCCACCAGGGAGAACCCGTCTCCGACGCCCATCGCCAGGATCGCCCCGAGCACGAGGCCGAACCACGGGGAGACGCCCACCGCGATGCAGGTCGCGGCGACCACCGCCGACCCTCCGATCAGGGCGGCCGGCTCGGTTCGGGCTCGGAGCCTCCGGCCCGCCAACGACCCCACGATCGACCCGGCCCCCCAGAACGCGATCAGGATCCCGTATCCGAACGACCCGGCCCCGAACAGCCCCACCAGCGGGACGTCGGCGACCATGGTCATGCCCAACCCCAGCACCAGGACCAGCCAGGCGAACGTGACGGTCCGAAGGACCCGGTCCGTCCACAGGTAGCGGAACCCTGCCCGGAGGCCGGTGAACTCTCCCTCTCCCTCGCCGTTTCCGTCCCGCGCGCCGCTGAACCGGCCGTGCACCGAGGCCACCAGGGCCGCCGACACCACGAACGTCGCCCCGTTCATGGCGAACACCGCGCCCGCCCCGACGGCCGAGAACAACAAGCCCCCCAGGATCGGGCCCAGGACGATGCCGGCGTTCCGCCCCACCGCGACCATGCCGTTGGCCCAGGCCAGGTCGTCGTCGGACACCAGGTTCGGGATGGCCGCCGCCGACGCCGAGAAGAACGGCGCCTCGGCCAGCGCCGACAGGAAGGCCAGGCCGAGCAGCGGCCCCGGCGAGCGGACCAGGGACATGGCGAGGAACGCCGCCGCCCCCAGCAGGTCCGAGGCGATCATCACCCTCCGGCGGTCGAACCGATCGCCCAGCGCCCCGGCGAACGGCGAGGCCAGCCCGGAGGCCCCGAACGTCAGCACCAGCGCGGCCGCCAGCCACGCGGTGGAGCCGGTCCGCCGGTAGATGTAGAAGTTCAGCGCCAGGAACGCCGCGGCCCCGCCCGTCAGCGAGATCACCCTCGAGACGAACAGGCGGCGAACGGCCGATCGTGGTCCGGTGGTCATGACGGCATCCTTCGGATCGTAGAGCCGGAGTCCTTCGCGCTCAGGGCCCCTGGGCCTCGCGGAACGCGATATCGAGCGTCTCGATGGCCCGCTGGGCGTCCTCCTCGGTGATCGCCAACGGCGGCGACAGCCGAAGGACGTTGCCGTACAGGCCGCCCCGCCCGATCAGCATCCCGTGTTCCTTGCAGCTCTCCATCACCCGGTTCGCCGTGCCGGGGGCGGGCGTCTTCGACTCGCCGTCGGCCACGAGCTCGACCCCCACCATCAGCCCCTTGCCCCGAACCTCCCCCACCGCGTCGTAGCGGTCCTCGAGGTCCTTGAGTCCCCGGTACAGGGTGTTCCCGATCTTGTAGGCGTTCTCCTGGAGGCGGTTCTCCTCGATGTGGTCGAGGTTGGCCAGCGCGTAGGCCGAGGCAATCGGATTGCCGCCGAAGGTCGAGATCGAATTCGCCCGCAGCGACTCCATCATGTCGGCCCGGCTCACCACCGCGCCGATGGCCATCCCGTTCCCCAGGCCCTTGGCGCACACGATGGCGTCGGGGTGGACCCCATAGGATTCGATCCCCCAGAACGCCTCGCCGGTGCGGCCGAACCCCGTCTGCACCTCGTCGGCGATGAATGGGATGCCGAACTCGTCGAGGATGGACTTCACGATCCCGAAGTATTCGGGCGGAGGCGTCACGAACCCGCCGACTCCCTGGATCGGCTCGGCGATCATGGCCGCCGGCTCGCCGGTGGTGGTGGTCTCGATGACGTTGCGGAGGTCCTCCGCGCAGGCCACCCCGCAGTCGGGATAGGCCAGCCCGAGGGGGCAGCGGTAGCAGTACGGGGCCAGGGCGTACGACACGTTGAGCGGGGAGAACGACGTGGCCGACCATCCCTTGTTCCCGGTGACGCCGATCGCCCCGAACGACCGGCCGTGGTACGAGTTGCGGAGGGCGATGATCTCGTTCGATCGCCGCCACGTGGTGGCGAACAGCAGGGCCGCCTCGATGGCCTCGGTGCCCGAGCCGACGAAGAACGCCTTCACCGGGAGCGGCTCGACGGGGCTCAGGCCGGTCAGCCGCTCGGCCAGCTCCACCATGGGCCGGATCAGGTACAGCGTCGACGAGTGGGCGATCTTCCCGGCCTGCTCGGTCAGGACCTGGACCAGCTTCGGCACCACGTGCCCGGAGATGGTGGTGACGATCCCGCCGAAGAAGTCGAGGTACTCGCGCCCCGCCCCGTCCCACACCCGGCTGCCCTCGCCTCGAACGAGCTCGATGGGCTCGTCGTAGTAGAGCGCCAGCCAGTTCGGCAGGACCTCCCGGTGCCGGGCGAGCAACTCCGCCGCGCCCCCGTCGCCCCGATCCTCCGGTCCGTTCACCGCCGAATTGTGCCACTTCATTGGGGGCGAGTCCGATTCGAGGCGGCGCCGAGATGGCCTGCGTCCCTGTGGCGGAGCCATTCGGACCTGAGCGCTAGGCCAGGCGCCGGACGGTGAGGGGGCGCACCTCGGCGATCCGTTCGAAGTCGCGGTCGACGTGGACGATGCCGAGCCCGTGATGCACCGCGGTCTCCGCGATCAGTAGGTCCGGGATCGGCGTTCGATGCCACATCCCGTGGTGATGGGCCAGGTCCTGTTGCAGAGCCAGTGCCCGGTCGAGGATGTCGGAGGGGGCCGGCACCGTCACGAAGGTCACGCGGATCGACTCCTTCAGCGCGTCGTACTCGCGTGACGATCGGGCCGAATAGAGCTGTTCGAGCTCACCGACAGGGCAGACGAAGAGGTCGCCGGCCAGCTCGGCCAACCGGCCACCAACGATGGGATCCCCGGCTCGCGCGATCGCGCTCTTGTCGACGATCCAGCCGGCTACCGCCACATCTCCTCCGAGCGGAGGACCTTCGTGTCCATCCGAGAGGAGGCCTCCTTCAGATACCGGAGCTGCCTAGCAACGCGCTCCGTGCGCTCCGTCTCGGCGTGAGCTGCGGCTCGCCGCAAGGCCTCCTCAACCGTGGCCCGGGTGGTCCGTTGTCCAAGTGCTCGTTTGGCCCGGGCGAGGAGTTCTTCATCGATCTCAATCGTCGTGCGCCTCACGATACATACATACCAGATGAAAGATATGTACGCAAACCCTCGGGACTTGGGAACGGGCTACTGCCCGAGGGGCGAGGCTGGGGCCGATTGGAACAGCTGTACGTTCTCCACCTTCCAGCCGTCGGCGGTCTTGATCAGCGTGATGTCGAACCGGACCACCTGTAGCTGGGGCTGGGACGAGGAGGCGTTGCGGAACGTCTCGTCGACCACGCCGAACACCGTGGCGTTGGCCCCCGAGATCGCTTCGACGAACACCGACTGGACCTTTCCGGTGCTCACCACCTCGGCCTGCTTCGCCCGGTCGAAGAAGCCGGCCCCGAACACCTGGTCCACCTGAGAGCGGAAGTCCCCCACGGCGTAGCTCTTGATCCTCGCCACGTCCGCGTCGATGGTCGCGGCCTTGAAGTTGGTGAGGGCGGTCAGGAACTGCGTGGACACGCTCTGGACCTGGTCGCGCTGCCGGTCGGTCCCCCCCGCCTGGTGCCACAGCCAGGCGAAGGTGAGCGCCGCGGCCAGGGCCAGGACGAACAGCGCCCACGGCAGGACGCTGCCCCCGACCTCCTCGGTCGGCTCGGTCTCTTCGAGGTCCGGCTGGGGAGACTCGCCCGGCGCGTTCGACTCGGGCTCGTTCGGCTCGTCCACGGCGCGAACGCTAGCGCTTTTCATCGGCCGTGGTGGTAGTCGGAACCGGGGGCGAGGTACAGCGGACCCGGCTGGCTCCCCGGACCGACACCCTTGCCGTAGATCGACTGGCACGAGTCGGCGCCGAACACGTCCGGCGGCGGCCGCTGTGGGTTGTACGCCTGGCCCGGCGGCTGCTGGAGCGGAAGGAGGTGGACCCGGAACCACGTCATCCCGTCCTTGCCGGTCTGGACCGCGGTCCACACGCCGTCAAAGAAGTAGTGGTTCAGGGCCAGCGTCTGCTCCAGCGCCGAGAGGTTGGGGTCCTGGGCGATGTTGGCGTTCACGTTGCCCAGGTCGGAGATCAGGCACGCCAGGTTGGCCTTGTCGGCCGAGATGATGTCGTTCGCCACGTTGGCGAAGGAGGCCCCGTTCTTCGACAGCGACACCAGGTCGTGCCGCCGGTCGCGCAGGATGTCGGCCAGCGCGGCGGTCTGGGAAATGTCGTCTGCGAGCGTGTTCGCGTTGTCGGCGAACACGCTCGTGACCTTGGGCCCGGTGACGATCAGGTCGTGCAGCTGCTGCTGGACCTGGAGCAGGGCCTGGGGGAGGTCGGCGGTGCTCTCCGACAGCGAGGCCAGGTCCTTGCCCCGGCCCTGGAGGGCCACGGCCAGCTGATGGACCAACGTGGTGAGGTCGCTCGAGGGGACCGCATGCAGCACCTGGGCCAGCACCTGGATCGTCTTCTCCGGGTCCGGCGGTGTGCTGGTGTCGCGCGCGGGGATGCGCGCCCCGTCGGACATGGGCGGCCCGGTCCCCGGCGTGATCTCCAGGACGATGTCGCCGATGGAGCTTCGCCGGGTGAGCGCGGCCTTCGACCCCGACGGCACCGTTTGGCCCGGGTCCAGCTGGACCGTCACCTCCGCCAGGCCGGTCTGGGTGAGCCGCACCGTGCGGACGATCCCCACAGGCACCCCACGCATGGTCACGTCGTTGCGAGGCGCCACGCCGGTGGCGTCGGTGAAGTCGACGGTGAAGGAGCGCCCGCCGCTCGCGGTGAGGATGAACCGGTTCACGCCGGTCAGGACGAGGAAGGCCGATATCGCCAGGAAGGCCACGATGTTCACGAGGGTTCGTCGGGTGATCATTGGCTCGGTTGGCAGGTCCGGGCGGGGTCGCTCTGGTCCTCGTTGGCCCCGCAGATCACGAATTGCTGGAGCACCTGATCGAACTGGAGGTACTCCACCATCTGGGTGTTGCGGTTGTGGAACGGCGCGTAGTGGAGGAACCCGGTGATGTCGTTCTCCTGGTCCTGGAGGACCCCGAGGATCACGCGCATCTGGGAGAAGAACCGGCTCATCTGGGTGATGTGCGCGTCGAGGATGCCGCGGGCTCCGCCGGCCAGGCGGGCCAGGCTCTTGATGGCTCCCTCCAGCTGGGCCCCTTCCTCGTTCAGCATGTCGAGGGCGCGCTGCGTGTTCTGCACCGACAACGCCTGGGCCTGGGCATCGGAGGCCAGGGTGGTGTTGAGCTGGTTCATGGAGTCGATCAGGGATGCGATGGTCCCGGTCTCGCCGGCGTACGCGTGCACGATCCCGTGGAAGTTGTCGAGCAGGGTCCGCAGATCCTGGCCCTTCCCCCCGAACCCCTTCGCCCCCTCGTTCACCAGCGTGGCCACCTCGCTGGCCGTGATCGGTTCGAGGACCTGGGTGCCCTCACGGACCAGGTCCTCCAGGTCGGGACGGGTGACCGTCCGGCTGATGACGTCGCCGTCGGCCAGGACCGGGGCGTTCATCGGGATACCCGACTCGGGCACGAGGTCGATCACCCGCTCGCCGAGGAGGCTGGTCCGACGGACCCGCGCCGTGACATCCTTCGGGACCCTGGCCGATGACTCGATGGCCATGGTCACCTCGGCCTGGTAGCCCTTCAGCCCGATCGAGGTGACCTTGCCGACCTGGATGTCCGACATCATCACCGGGGCGCCGGTGGCCAGGTCGCCGATGTCGTCGAATCTCGCCTTGACCGAGATGTCGTGCGACCCGGAGCAGGCCGTCAGGGCCAGAGCCGCCGCCGTCAACAGCGCCATCGCCATGGCCACCTTCCTCATGGCGCCAGCCCTCCCAGCCCATAGGGATCGCCGATGGTCTGGGCCAGCAACATGTCGACGAGGTCCTGGACCGAGGCACCGCCCCCATCGGAGGCGGACGAGCTCCCTCCGGCCTGGGGCGAGCTGCGGACGATGGCGGCCCGAACCTTCGGAAGGCCCTCGATGGCCTTCGCCAGCGCGCCGGCGGCCGAGGTCGAGCTGGACCCGGACCCGGATCGCTTGGCCCCGCCGCACTTCCCGCTGAAGCAGAACAGTTGCGGGACGTGGGTCGACCAGTAGCTGGACGAGACGCACTTCGCGCTCCCGGACTGCAGGCAGAGCATCTGGAGCCGCTCCTCCAGCCGGAGCAGGATCAGCGCGCCGAGCTCCTGGCCCTGGTTCCCCAGGCGAAGCCAGTTGTGGTCGAAGTCGACCGCCCGGCTCGCCGCCGAGAACAGCAGCGTCGCGTAGTGGCCGGTCCCGGTGAGCTGATTCACGTTCTTGTCCAAGGTCCGCCCGGTGCGGGTGAGCGATTGGATGTCCGTGACCAGCGTGGCCTGGTGGTCCGTGAGGAGCCCGGCCAGCTGGGCCGCGGCCTCGTTCAGCCCGGTGATGGTCCCCTCGAGCGCGCTGCGATTGTCGTTCAGCGTCGAGGCCACGGTGTCGTAGGTCTGGATCAGCTGCCCGATGGACCGCTGGCGCGTGGCCAGCGTCTGGGTCAGATCGTTCAGCTCGGTGATGAGGCTGGCCAGGTCCTCGCGCTTCGAGGAGAGGGTGGCCATGACGTCGGCCCCGTGCGCGATGAGGCTGTTCAGCTCCTCCCCGTTTCCGTTCAAGATCGTGGCCGCGTTCTCCACGAACTTCGTGACGGTGTTGGGGTCGAGCGCGCCCAGGTAGTCCTGGAGGGACCGGAGGACCTCGTCGGGCTCCACCGGAACGGCCGTCCGGTTCTCCGGGATGGTGCCCCCGTTGGGCAGGGCCGGGCCGGTCCGGTACGCGGGGAAGAGCTGGACGTAGCGCTCGCCCAGCAGCGACGCCGGGACGATGGCCGCCTTCACGTCGAAGGGGAGCTTCACGTCCGGGCGGTCGATCTTGATGGTGACGTCGACCCCGTCCCGCCCGTTCTCGACCGAGACGATGTGGCCAACGTCCACGCCGAGGACCCGGACCTTCCCGGCGGGGAAGAGCTGGACCGCCCGCGAGAACACCGCGTGGTACGTGCCGCTCCCGCCCCCGCCGCCGAACGAGCATCCGGACAGGACCACGCCCGCGGCCAGTGCGATCACGGAGAGCCGGGCCAGCGGCTTCAATGCCGGCCTCCCCCCAGACCCTGGAGCGTCGTGTCGAACAGGTCGCCCACGCTGCCCGGCAGCGACTGGCCTCCCGTTCCCCCCAACCCGGGCGGGGTGGGGAGGGGCAGCGGCAGCGGCAGCCCACCGCCCTGGCCGCGCGAACCTCCGCCGGTCCCTCCGACGGGCATCCCAGGGGCCCCGGCGCCCTTCGGGAGCTTGACCTCGTCCCGGCAGTCGGTCCCCAGGATCTCGTCGATGACGTGGTCGATCACGCCGCACTGGCCGAGCAGCGCGTCGACCCCGGCCGGGCCGAGCGACTGGACGAAGATGTTCGCCCACTTGTTCGGGTACTCGCTCCCGGAGCACCCGCTGTACGTCCGAGAGCCGGTGCACGAGTAGCCGACGCTCGAGTACCCCTGCACCGACTGTTGCAGGTAGTCGACGGTCGCCGCCAGGTCGAGCTGGTGGTCGGCCAGGACGTTGAGGACCGTGTGGAGCGAGCTCAGGGTCGAGTCCAGCGTGGCCCGGTTCCGCTCGACCAGGTCCGCGGTGTCGTGGGAGGCGGAGTCGGTGGAAACCAGGAGCGTTTGGAGGTCCTGCTGGCGAGCGGCCAGGTTGCCCAGCACCGCGTTCAACCGGTCGATCAGGGAGACGATGGTCTGGTCCTTGTCGGCCAGGGTGCCCGACAGCGTGTTCAGCGCGTCGATCAGGTCGGCCAGCTGGCTCCGGCGAGCGTCCACCGCGGTCACCACCTTGTCCAGACCGTCGATGAGCTGCGTGACCTGGTCACGGTCGCCCTGGGTCACCTTCGTGACCTCGCTCAGGAGGTCGTTGAGCGCGCCGGCGTCGGAGCGGTTCATCAGGCGAACGGAGATGTCGTTCAGCTCCGTGATGTCGACGGGGGTCGTGGTTCGCTGGACCGGGATCACGCTGCCGTCGTGGAGCGTCGATTTCGAGCGCCCGGCCACCAGGTCCACCGAACGCTTGCCCAACAGCGTCTGGACCACGATGTCGGCGCTGGAGTCCGCGGGCAGGTCGACCCCGCGGCTCACCCCGAGATCCATCGCCACCAGCCCCTTCTCCACCCGGACCCCCTTCACCGTCCCGGCGTCCAGCCCGGCCACGGTCACGTGGTCACCCGGCGTGATGCCCGCGGCGTCGCTGAAGTAGGCCGTCACGTGGTAGGTCCGGGCGAAGACGCCGCCGGAGA
>DASWCX010000107.1:0-3938 GCA_036395815.1 Actinomycetota bacterium
TGAAGGACGATCCCGTGATCAGGGACATGTTCGCCGAGCGGTGGGGCCCGGCGCTGGAGAGCTACACGCCGGAGCCGTTCCGATCGCTCCAGGACCTCCCCGCGCCCGGGACGTCCGGGGTCCGATGAGGCCTACGGCAGCGGCTGCTGCCGAGAGGTCAGGTAGATCCCGAACAGCAGGGCCATGTCGAAGCCCACCGCCACCACCGAGAACAGCCACCACAGCGCGCCGGACTCCCCCGGAGCCAGGCCGAACGCCGCGTTCAGCACGACCACGCCCGCCGCCCCCGTGGTCATCAGGGCGAACGCCCACGACCACCACCACAGCTCCTCGATCCGGTGGGCCACCAGCACCATGAGCATGGCCACGGTGAACGCGTGGATCCCGAGCAGCCTGAGCCATGCCGGCTCGTTGAGGGCCGGCTGGGAGAACACGGTGACCAGCACGAACCGGGGAGCGAGGGCCAGGGCGGCGCCGGCCAGGGCCCACACGGCCGCCTGGAGATAGAGCGCCCGGCGGAGGGCGTTCATGCTCGTCGGGCTTCGGCCGGGGGGCGCACGAGCCGCTACAATACCTGCCGCTTCTCCTGGCGCGGCGCCTCCGGGCCCGCGCTGTTTTCGAGAGGGCACTCGCAGGGATCCCGGAGGGCGATGTGAGCCAAGGTCCGCGCGTGGCGGTGATCGGACTGGACTGCGGAACGCCGCAGCTCCTGTTCGACAGGCTCGCCGACGAGATCCCCAACATCAACGCCCTGATGGGGCGCGGCATGCACGGCGAGCTGGCCAGCATCACCCCGCCCATCACCATCCCGGCCTGGGCCTGCGCCATGAGCGGCAAGACCCCTGGGCAGCTCGCGATCTACGGGATGCGCAACCGCAAGGACACCACGTACGAAGGGCTGTCCATCGCCACCAGCCTCTCGGTGAAGGAGCCCCAGGTGTGGGACGAGCTGGGCAGGCGCGGCATGAAGTCGCTCCTCATCGGGGTCCCACCCGGCTATCCGCCCAAGCCTCTGGAGGGGTGGCGGGTCTCGTGCTTCCTGACGCCGCCCTCCGCCGAATCCTTCACTCACCCGATCGAGCTCGGGTCGGAGATCAAGGAGGAGCTCGGAGGCGAGGACTACATCTTCGACATCCCGAACTTCCGCGAGCAGGGATACGACTTCGTTCTGGACCAGCTGTTCAAGATGACCGAACGGCGGTTCCAGGTGGCCCGGCGGTTCGTGAAGGAGAAGCCCTGGGACTTCTTCATGCTCGTCGAGATGGGGGCCGACCGGCTTCATCACGTGTTCTGGCAGCACTTCGATCCGTCGCATCCGAAGTACGAGCCGGGGAACCGGTTCGAGACGGCGTTTCAGGACTACTACCGGTTCCTGGACCGGCAGGTCGGCGCGCTGCTCGAGGCGCTCCCGGAGGACTGCGTGACGATCCTGATGTCCGACCACGGTGCCCGCCCCATGGTGGGCGGGGTGTGCTTCAACGACTGGCTCGCGCGCGAGGGCTACCTGGCCATGAGCGAGCCGGTGACCGAGCAGACCCCCATCGCCAAGGCGCCCATCGACTGGAGCCGGACCGTCGCGTGGGGGGACGGCGGCTACTACGGCCGGCTGTTCCTGAACGTGAAGGGCCGCGAGCCGCAGGGGATCGTGGAGCCCTCCCGATACGAGGCGGTGCGGGACGAGCTGATCCAGCGGCTGGAGGCCATGCCCGGCCCGGACGGCGAGCTCCTCGGCACGAAGGTCTACCGGCCGCAGGACGTGTATCCGGAGGTCCGGGGCGTTGCTCCCGACCTCCTCGTGTACTTCGGCGACCTGGAGTGGCGCTCGGTCGGGGCGGTCCGGGCCGGGACCGTGGCCGAGGTGTTCACCTACGACAACGACACCGGGCCCGATGGGGCCAACCACGACCGGACCGGCGTGTTCGTCATGTCCGGCGCCCCGGGGCAGCCCACCGGCCGTCGCGAGGGCCTGAACATCCTGGACGTCGGGCCCTCCATCCTGAAGCTGTACGGTATCGACCCACCCGAGAACGCGATCGGAAGGAGCTTCCTGTGACAGACCACCCCGAGCAGAAGGGCTTCACCGTGTGGTTCACCGGCCTGTCCGGGGCCGGCAAGTCGACCCTGTCCGAGATGCTGTTCCACGAGCTTCGCCGCCGCGACCTGAAGGTCGAGCTCCTGGACGGCGACGTCGTTCGGACCAATCTGTCGAAGGGCCTGGGGTTCTCGAAGGAGGACCGCGACACCAACATCCTGCGGATCGGCTTCGTGGCGAACCTGCTGACGCGCAACGGCGTGGCGACCATCGTGTCGGCCATCTCGCCGTACCGGGACGCCCGAAACCAGTGCCGGTCGAACATCAAGGAGTTCGTGGAGGTCTACGTCCACGCCACGGTGGAGGAGTGCGCCAAGCGGGACGTCAAGGGCCTGTACGCGAAGGCGCTGGCGGGGGAGATCACCGGGTTCACCGGCGTGTCCGACCCGTACGAGCCCCCCCAGAGCCCGGAGATCTACGTCGACACCATGAGCCAGAGCCCCGACGATTCGATGCAGATGATCCTCGACGAGCTGGCGCAGATGGGCTACATCGACCACAGCGAGCGCCTGGTCCACTTGCCCCAACAGCACTCCGGGTACACCGACCTCCGCCTGGACGGCGCCACCACGGAGTCCGAGAAGCTCCGGTAACCGAAAACGGTCGACTGGGCAGGTTCCGCCTGCTAACGTTCGTTCATGGAGGTACCGAACGCCTGCCCTTCCCCCGGGCGGGCGTTCGCTGTTTCGTGGAGCTCGGGAGGGATCGCCAGCGGTAGGACACCCCACGCGCGAACGACGGGAGGCTGACCGGCATGGACATCGAGATCGGCATCGGGAAGACGGCCCGGAGGGCGTACGGGTTCGACGAGGTGGCCATCGTGCCCTCGCGCAGGACGCGGGATCCGGACGACGTCGACATCTCGTGGGAGATCGACGCCTGGACGTTTCCGCTGCCCCTCATGGCGTCGGCCATGGACGGGGTAACGTCGCCGGCCACCGCGGTCGAGATCGGGCGCCTGGGCGGGCTGGCCGTCCTGAACCTCGAGGGCCTGCAGACCCGCTACGAGGACCCCGAGCCCGTGTTCGACGAGATCGCCGGGTTGTCGGAGGAGAAGGCCACCCGCCGGATGCAGGAGCTGTACCAGGAGCCGATCAAGGAGGAGCTGATCGTCCGCCGCATCCGCGAGATCAAGGAGGGCGGGGTGGTGGCGGCGGCCTCGCTGACCCCGCAGCGCGTCCCGAAGTATTCGGGCTTGGTCCTGGAGGCCGAGCTCGACATCCTGGTCATCCAGGGGACCGTGGTCTCCGCCGAGCACGTCTCCACCAGGAGCGAGCCGCTCAACCTCAAGCAGTTCATCGCGAACTTCGATCTCCCCGTGATCGTGGGGGGGTGCGCCTCGTACCAGACCGCCCTGCACCTCATGCGGACCGGGGCGGTGGGCGTGCTGGTCGGGGTGGGCCCGGGCGCGGCGTGCACCAGCCGGGGAGTCCTGGGCATCGGCGTGCCCCAGGCTACGGCCATCGCCGACGCGGCCGGGGCCCGCATGGAGCACCTCCGCGAGACCGGGCGGTACGTCCACGTCATCGCCGACGGCGGCATGCGCGCGGGCGGGGACATCGCCAAGGCCTTCGCGTGCGGAGCCGACGCCGTGATGATCGGCTCGCCGCTGGCGAAGGCGTACGAGGCGCCCGGACGAGGGCACCACTGGGGCATGGCCACGTTCCATCCCGACCTGCCGCGGGGGACCCGGGTGGCCACCAATCAGACCGGCACGCTCGAGGAGATTCTGGTGGGCCCGGCCCACGAGAACGACGGCACCCTGAACCTGTTCGGCGCCCTGCGCACGAGCATGGCCACCACGGGCTACGCCACCATCAAGGAGTTCCAGAAGGCCGAGGTCATC
>DASWCX010000108.1:0-2308 GCA_036395815.1 Actinomycetota bacterium
TCGAGGTGCTGCGCCTGGGCGCGCGGCACGATCGTTCACCGGTCATGCGGGCCGTGATGGCTCCCGGGCTGTGGCTCCAGAAGATCACGACGAAGCCTCCGGACCGGGAGGAGATCGAGGTGGCCATCGCCTCGTTCAACGAGGTGTTGCGCCGTGAAGCGCAACTCCCGGCCACGGAAGCCTGAGGGGCCTTCGCCCAGACATCGGGCCAGGTCGTTGAATCGGCGGCCCATGGCCCTAGAGTCTTTCCCGCGGTCCCCCGAATCGAAGCGATCAGGAGGCTGTCATGTCCCCGGCCGAGCTCGATCTCCCCGTCCTGCTGACGCCGGACCATATCCGCCGCCGCGAATTCGTGACCACGCGACGCGGCTACGACCCCGACCAGGTTCGCGACTATCTGGAGCAGCTTGCCATCCAGGTGGCGGATATGGCGGCGATGGTCCAGGAGGCCCGGCTGGAGGCCGACTCGGCCGTGCAGGCCCAGGCGTCCAGGGCCGATCCCTACGAGACGTTGGCCCGCCGGGTGAGCGAGCTGCTTCGCTCGGCCGATCAGGAAGCAGCCCGGATCCGACGGGAAGCCGGCGAGGAGTCGGACCGGGTCCTACGCGAGGCTCGCGCGGAAGCCGACCGGGTGCGGCTCGATGCGCAGACCCGGGCGGAGGAAGCCCGAGCCGAGGCAGAGCGGCACCTTCGAAGAGCCCGGGAGCGGGCCGACCGGACGATCGCCGGCCTGTCGACCCGGCGCGACGAGCTCGTCCAGCAGCTGTCGCAGATGCAGGAACGGGTGATCGGCGTGGCAAAGGAGCTCGAAGACGCCATCGAGCGCCGTGACTCAGGCGACGACGTCCGGGAGATCCCGGATGCAGAGCCGGGCCGGCCCGCGCCCATCGCCGACACGTGGGCCGGCTGGGCCGAGCCGACGGTGAAGGGGCCAGGTCCCCAGGGCCCGCCTCCGGAGCGGCAGGCCGAGGAGCTCTTCACGTCCTCCGAGACGGTTGACCTCACGTTCCCCGAGATCCCCCCCCTCGATCTCGCCTGGGACGACGAGGACGACTGAACGAGGGGGCGGGCGCCCGCCCGCCCCCTCCCGTTTCGGATAATCGAGGTCCATGGATCTCGAATCACGCCTGTCGGACGTCGAGCAGCGCTACGACCAGCTCTCTGCGGAGATGGCCTCGCCCGACGTGGCCGCCGATCGCCACCGCCTGCGCCGGCTGGGGAAGGACCTCGCCGAGCTCGGGGAGATCGTCGGCCCATACCGCGAATACAAGGACGCAAAGCGCCAGGCCGAAGAGGCCGCGGTCATGGCCGCTTCGGAGCAGGATTCGGAGATGGCCGCGTACCTTCGGCAAGAGGCCGAGGCCGCCGGGGACCGGGCGGCGTCCCTCCAGGCACGGCTGGAACAGCTGCTCGTCCCCAAGGACCCCAACGACGAACGGGACGTGATCGTCGAGATCAGAGCCGGCGCCGGCGGGGAGGAGGCGGCCCTATGGGCCGGTGAGCTGTTCGAGATGTACCGCCACTTCGCCGAGCGGCATGGATGGAAGACCGAGGTCCTGTCGGCTTCGCCTTCGGACCTCGGCGGGTTCAAAGAGGTCGTCCTCGAGGTCAAGGGGAAGGGCGCCTACTCACGGCTGAAGCACGAATCCGGCGTGCACCGGGTCCAGCGCGTCCCGGTGACCGAGTCCGGCGGCCGCAAACACACCTCCACGGCCACGGTGGCGGTCCTGCCCGAGGCGGAGGAGGTCGACCTCCAGATCCGGCCCGAGGACCTGAAGATCGACGTGTTCCGTTCCTCCGGCCCCGGCGGGCAGTCCGTGAACACCACGGACTCCGCAGTTCGGATCACCCACCTCCCGACCGGGATCGTGGTGGCGACTCAGGAAGAGCGGTCCCAGTTGCAGAACCGGGAGAAGGCCATGCGGTACCTGCGGGCCCGGCTCCTCCGCCGGGCCCAGGAGGAGGCCCAACAGAAGGAGGCCGCGGTGCGGCGGGCCCAGGTGGGGACGGGGGAACGGGCCGAGAAGATCCGCACCTACAACTTCGCCGAGAACCGGGTGACCGACCATCGGATCAAGCTCACCGCCCACAGGCTCCACGAGGTCCTGGATGGGGACCTCGACGAATTCGTCGACGCGCTGCTCGCGGCAGAACGGGCGGAGCAGCTCGGCGGCGACGGGCGGCGCTGATCCGATGCGACCGTCCGAGGTCCTGACCCGGGCCACGGCGTACCTGGAGCGGCACGGCGTCGACGGCGCCCGGGAGTCCGCCGAGGCGATCATGATGACGGTCCTCTCGACCGACCGGG
>DASWCX010000109.1:0-7760 GCA_036395815.1 Actinomycetota bacterium
CTGATCGGCCAGGGCACGTCGAAGCCGAACCTGGGGCTGTCGATCCTGGCCACCGCGGTGGTGGCCGTGGCCTTCCAGCCCGTCCGGCAGCGGGTCCAGAAGCTGGCCAACCGGCTGGTGTACGGCCAGCGAGCCACGCCGTATGAGGTGCTCTCCGAGTTCAGCTCCCGGATGGCACACTCGTACGAGCGGGAGGACCTCCTCCACCGCATGGCCCGGATCCTGGCCGAAGGAGCCGGAGCGCGGACCGCGGCGGTGTGGCTGAAGGTGGGCGATCAGCTGAAGCCGGTCTCGGCCTGGCCGCTGGACGACCTCCCCCCCTCGGCCCTGGCGCTCCCTTCGGCCGGCCTCCCGGAGCTCCGGGGCACGCTGTCGCTCCCGGTGCACCACCAGGGTGAGCTCCTGGGGGCGCTCTCGCTGACGAAGCCACCCGGAGAGCGGCTGACTCCGGCCGAGGAGCATCTGGCCCGCGACCTGGCCTCTGGAGCCGGACTGGTCCTTCGTAACGTGCGCCTGACCGAGGAGCTGCTGGCCCGGCTGGAGGAGCTCCAGGCCTCCAGACAGCGCATCGTTGCCGCGTCGGACTCCGAGCGGCGGCGGCTGGAGCGCAACATCCACGACGGAGCCCAGCAACAGCTGGTGGCGCTGGCCGTGAAGACCAGGCTGGCCCGGTCGCTCCTGGCGAAGGATCCGGCCAGGGCCTCGAACATGCTCTCCGACGTGGAGCGGGAAGTCGCGCAGGCGCTCGAGGACATCCGCGATCTTGCCCGGGGGATCTACCCGCCGCTGCTCGCCGAGCGGGGCCTGGAAGTGGCCCTTCGAGCCCAGGCCGGGAGGGCCTCCTTCCCGGTCGAGGTCCAGGCGGCCGGGGTTCGCCGCCACGATCCCGGCCTGGAGGCCGCGGTGTACTTCTGCTGTCTCGAGGCCCTGCAGAACGTGGCCAAGTACGCGGGGGCGTCGAGCGCCACCATCCGGCTGACCGAGGCCGACGGCCGCCTGGTGTTCGAGGTGGAGGACGACGGGGCCGGATTCGATACCTCGAAGACCTCGTACGGGACCGGCCTCCAGGGCATGGCGGACCGCCTCGCCGCCCAGGGCGGCGAGCTCGAGGTCAGGTGCAGCCCCGGCGCGGGCACGACGGTCACGGGACGCCTCCCCGCCCGGTCGTTGGAGCCGGTGGCGTGAAGGGGCGGGCGAGCACCCGAGTGGCCCGGAGCCTGTGGGCCCTGGCGATGCTGCTCCTCGCGGCGACCCTGGTCCTCGTGATCCTCAACGGAGTGAAACGGACCGGCGAGACCGTGTTCACCTACGTGGCCCTCACCCTCGTCGCGGTGGGATACGCCACGGCGGGGGCGCTCATCATCTTCCGGGTCCGGGGCAACCCCATCGGCTGGGCGTTGACGGCCATGGGGCTGGCGCTGCTCCTGAGCGGGTTCGGCGAGCAGTATCTGCTGCGTGCGCTCGTCACGGCTCCGGGATCGCTCCCGCTGACCCGAGTGGTCGAATGGATGCTGGCGTGGGTCCTCACGGTAGCGGTCGCGCCCATCCCCATCGTGTTCCTGCTGTTCCCGACGGGTGCGGTCCACTCGCCGAGGTGGCGGTGGGTCCTGCGAGGGTCGCTGGCGGCACTGGCGGTGGGCGTGGTGGCCCAGATGATCTACCCGAGCACCGTCGACGGCCTGACCAACGCACTCGGTGACCGAGGGGTGCACGTCCTCAACCCGTTGGGACTCAGTGGCGCCAAGGGACTGCTGGGCTCCATGCTGGCCGGGGCGGGAGCGGTGGGGTTCGCCGCCGGCGTGCTGTCGATCGCCTCGCTCGCCTGGCGAGTTCGCCGCGCGGACCGCGAGGAGCGGGAGCAGATCCGGTGGCTGGCCTTCGTCGCGGTGACCCTCCTCGTGCTCATTGTGGTCGCCGCGGTCCTCCCCGCGTTCGTGGGCACCGACTCCCTGGCCCAGAACGTGTTCTTCATCGCCATGACCACGTTCGGCTTCCTGGGCATCCCCGCCGCGGTGACCATCGCCATCCTCAAGTACCGCCTCTACGACATCGACGTGGTCATCAACAAGACCGTGGTCTACGGTCTGCTGGCGGCGTTCATCACCGCCGTGTACGTGGCCATCGTGGTCGGCATCGGTGCGCTGATCGGCCAGGGGACGTCGAGGCCGAACCTGGGCCTTTCCATCCTGGCCACCGCCGTGGTTGCCGTGGCCTTCCAGCCGGTCCGAGACAGGATCCAGCGTCTGGCCAACCGACTGGTGTACGGCCGCCGGGCCACCCCCTATGAGGTCCTCTCCGAGTTCTCCCAGCGGATGGGCGCCTCGCTTGCCACCGAGGACGTGCTCCCACGGATGGCCAGGATCCTGGCCGAGGGGACCGGGGCGGCGGAGGCGCGGGTCTGGCTGAAGGTGGGAGATGAGCTGCGAGACGCGGCCGGCTGGCCCTCCCAGGTGGCGCTCGGCCACTCCATGGCACTTCCGGGCGACGGCGACGGGGCGCCGGCCTTTTCCGGCGCCACCGATACTTTCGCCGTCCATCACCGGGGAGAGCTGCTGGGTGCCCTCTCGCTCACGAAGGCCCCCGGCGACCGGCTGAAGCCTGCCGAGGAGCACCTGGCCCGGGATCTCGCCGCCGGGGCCGGGCTGGTGCTCCGCAACGTCGGGCTCACCCAGGAGCTCCTCGTTCGCCTGGACCAGCTCCAGGCGTCCCGCCGCCGGATCGTGGCCGCGGCCGACGAGGCGCGCCGCAAGCTCGAGCGCGACATCCACGACGGCGCCCAGCAGCAGCTGGTGGCCCTGGCCGTGCGGACCCGGCTGGCCGGGAACCTCCTGGCAGGTGACCCCGGCAAGGGCGACGAGCTGCTGGCCACGATCGAGGCGGGGCTGGGAGACGCGCTCCAGGACCTCGGGGACCTGGCCAGAGGGGTGTACCCGCCGCTGCTCGCCGACCGGGGGCTGGCCCCGGCACTGGAGGCCCAGGCTCGAAAGGCGTCCTTGCCCGTGGAGGTCGAGTCCGACGGCGTGGGCCGGCATCCGAAGGAGGTCGAGGCGGCCGTGTACTTCTGCTGCCTGGAGGCCCTCCAGAACGTGGCCAAGTACGCCGGCGCCACGCGTGCGGTGGTTCGGCTCCGGGCGGAGGAGGGCGCGCTCACGTTCACGGTGGCCGACGACGGCGTCGGCTTCGACCCACGGGCCAAGGGCTATGGCACCGGCATGCAGGGGATGGTCGACCGGCTGTCCGCGGTGGGGGGTGAGCTGCGGGTCGAATCCGCGCCGGGCGCGGGCACGACGGTCAGCGGGCGGATCCCGGTCCCCGCTCTCGAGGCCGTGCGATGAACGGGCGAACGGCGTCCCGGCTGGCCTGGTCAGCGTGGGTGCTGTCGTTGGTCGCGCTGCTCGCCCCATTCGGGTATCGATTGACCGGCCGGACGGTGACCGGGTTGGGGGACCAGCCCGGGTCCGTCTACCCGGGCATCGCGGTGATCTTCTTCATCCTCGCGTTCGCCACGGTCGGGGCCATCCTCGCGTCGAAGCTTCCGGCGAACCCGATCGGCTGGCTGCTCCTCGCATCGGGGGTGTCGGACTCGCTGGGCACCTTTTCGATCCTTCTCGGCCAGTTCACCACGCGGTGGGGCGACTGGCTCAGCAACTGGGTGTGGGGCCTGGGGATCGCGATCCCGGCGACGTTCGTGCTGCTGCTGTTCCCGACGGGGAGATTGCCGTCGAGGCGATGGCGGCCGGTGGCCTGGCTCGGTGCCATCACGCTCGCCCTCACCACCATCGGGAACGCGTTCGTCCCCGGGGTGATCCAGGGCACGCACTCGGTCAATCCGATGGGGATCGGCGGGCCCATCGGGCCGGTGCTCAAGGGCCTCCAGGGAGCGTTCGTCCTGGTCCTGGTGGCCGGGCTGGCCTCCCTGGCATCCCTGGTGTTCCGGTTCCGCAGCGCGGATCTCGTCGAGCGCGAGCAGCTCAAGTGGCTGGTCTACGTGGGCGGCCTCCTGGTGGCCGCCGTCATCGCCGGGGGTGTCGTGGAGGGCACGCTCGGCACCAATGCATTCACCAACAACATCCAGAACGCCATCGTTGCCGCATCGTTCGCCTGTGTGCCTCTGGCGATCGGATTCGCCGTCCTCAAGTACCGCCTGTACGACATCGACGTCGTCATCAACAAGACCGTGGTCTACGGCTCGCTGGCCGGGTTCATCACCGCGGTGTACGTGGCCATCGTGGTCGGCATGGGGGCCCTGATCGGCGCGGGCACGTCGAAGCCGAACCTGGGCCTGTCGATCCTGGCCACAGCGGTGGTGGCGGTGGCCTTCCAGCCGGTCCGGGACAGGGTCCAGAGGCTCGCCAACCGGCTGGTGTACGGCAGGCGGGCCACCCCTTACGAGGTCCTGTCCGAGTTCGCCAAACGCATGGCGGGAACCCTCGAGGTCGCAGAGCAGCTCCCCCGCCTCGCCCGGACGCTGGCCGAGGGAACGGGCGCGTCGACCACCTCGGTCTGGCTGGCCGTCCGCGACGAGCTTCGACCCGCCGCGACCTGGCCGCAGGAGGGATCCGCGAGCGGCCCGATGCCCCTGTCCGACCCTCCGTCCATCCCCGGGCACACCCTCACGCTCCCGGTGCGCCACCAGGGGGTCCTGCTCGGGGCGCTCTCGCTGGCGAAGGCCCCCGGGGACCGGCTCACGCCAACGGAGGAGAAGCTGGCGAACGACCTCGCCGCCCAGGCCGGTCTGGTGTTTCACAACGTGAGCCTGACCGAGGAGCTCCTCGACCGGCTGGAGGAGCTGAGCCGCTCTCGACGGCGGTTGGTCGCGGCCCAGGACGAGGAGCGCAGGCGGATCGAACGGAACATCCACGACGGCGCCCAGCAGCAGCTGGTGGCGCTGGCGGTGAAGGTCCGGCTGGCCAGGTCGCTCGCGGCGAAGGACCGCCAGCGCGCCGCCTCCATGGTGGCCGAGCTGGGGCAGGGACTGACCGGGGCGCTTGAGGAGCTGCGCGACCTGGCCCGCGGGATCTACCCGCCGCTGCTGGCCGACGAGGGGCTGGTGCCGGCGCTGCGAGCCCAGGCCCGCAAGAGCCCGGTGCCGGTATCGGTGGAGGCGGGCTCCGTCGGGCGCCACTCGCAGGAGGAGGAGGCGGCGGTGTACTTCTGCGCTCTGGAGGCGCTCCAGAACGTGGCCAAGTACGCGGGGGCGTCCCGGGCCGTGGTTCGCCTGACCGAACGGGACGGGAACCTGGCGTTCGAGGTCGAGGACGACGGGGCCGGCTTCGACACCGCAACCGTTTCCTATGGCACCGGCCTCCAGGGCATGGCCGATCGACTGGCCGCGCTGGGAGGGGAGCTCGAGGTCCGGTCCGAACCGGGGCGTGGCACGGCCATCGCCGGGCGGGTGCCGCTGGGAACGCTGGAGCCGGTCGGTTGAGCGATCGCCAGGCTGGATCAGCCCGGTGCGGAGGTCGCCGCCGCCCACGCCTCGGCCAGCCGCTCGGGGCTGAACGAGGACTTCGGGATGTACGCGGCCGCGCCGCACTCGGCGGCCCGGGGAGCGTACTCGGCCTCCTCGTAGGTCGAGAGCAACAGGATGACCACCCGGGTCGAGCCGTCCAGAATCCGCCGGGTCGCCTCCAGGCCGTTGATGCCGGGCAGGTTGACGTCCATCAACACGAGGTCCGGATCCAGCTCGTGGGCGGCCTCCACCGAGTCTTCGCCCGACTCGGCGTCGCCGACGACCTCGAACCCGTCGGTGGCCTCGACCACCATCCGGGCGGCGAGCCGGAACGGCTCCTGGTCGTCGACGATGAGGACTCGCACGGCCATTCGACCTCCTTGAATGCAGTCTCCACCCGGACCGCGGCAACGGCAAGGATGCTCGCACGAGCGTCGGTGGGAAGCCAGCCTGCCTGGATTGCTGTTTCCGATTCCGGACGATAGGGTGTGCGCCGTCCGGTTCATCCGCTTTGAGACGAGAGGGGGGTCCATGCTCAAGTCCGTATCGGTACGTCTGGTCGGGCTGGTCGCCATTGGGGCGGCGGCGCTTGGCTTTTCGTTCTCCGGCGCCGGGGGGGTCCAGGCGCTGGCGAGCGGCGCTCACAACACCGTTCCGGTTCGCATCGCGGCGCCGGGCCGCAGCGGCGGCATCGACGCGCCGTTCACGCTCGTTAGCAGGAACGCCAATGTGACCAACAGAAGTGGGGCGCAGAGCGAGACGGCCATCGCCGTCGACCCCACGAGCCCGAAGCACCTGCTGGCTTCGCTCAACGACCTCACCGACACCGCACGGGTGTATGAGTCGTTCAACGGCGGCAAGACCTGGGCTCTGTCCACCCTCAACCTGGATCCCGACTTCTGCTACGACACGTGGTTGCAGTTCAACTCGGCCGGCGACGCGTTCCTGTCCTACGAGTGCTTCGACGAGCGGATCGCCTACCTCAAGCACGGCACCACCACGTGGGTGAAGACGAAGCTCACCGGCGCCGGCAGCTTCCCCGACCGGGACATGGTCACCGTCGACAACACGGCCACCAGCCCCTTCGCCGGCAGCGTGTACGTCGGCTACGACGACAACGGGGCCAACAACGCCGCGCACCTGATGATCTCCCGCACGGGATTCGGGAGCTGGGTGCAGAGCCCGAAGTTCAACGACGGCAACCCGACCATCGGAGTGAACGCGGCGGTCGGACCGGACGGCACCGTGTACGGGACGTGGGAGGACTACAGCGGCAAGAAGCTGTGGACCGACAAGTCCACCAACGGCGGATCCACCTGGGGCACCGACCACGTGGTGACGAACTTCCGGATCAACACCACGACATTCTTCATCTCGATCCCGCCCCAGCCCGACCGCGGCGTGCTTCCCATGCCGATGACGGCGACGGCGCCGGCCGGGACCTCGCACGCCGGACGGCTCTACGTCACCTACTTCGACAAGGCGGTGGCCACGTCGAACACGAACATCTACTTCCGGTACTCGGACAATGGCGGATCGACGTGGTCGGCCGAGAAGCAGATCAACGACGACACGAACAACGCCTGGCACTTCCACCCGGCGATCAGCGTGTCGCCGAACGGCACCATCGGCGTGTCGTTCTACGACACCCGCAACGACCCCACCGGGAAGAAGACGGATCAGTTCTTCACCTTCTCCACCGACGGCGGGCTGACGTGGGCGCCGAACGTGAAGGTCACGAGCGCCCAGTCGGACGAGTCGGGGTCGGGCGATCCGAACGACTACGGCGACTACCAGAACATCGCCGCCTCCGTCGCGAACTGGTTCGCGCCGGTGTGGACGGACTCGCGTCGGCCCGGCGCACAGGCTGAGGACACCTTCATGGCGAGGGTCAAGCCGTAACGGATCGAAAGATCGGTCTTGAGCTGGAACGTCGAGGGGCGGACCGGAAGGTCCGCCCCTCGTTCGTATCTACGGGGTCGACCTGGCGAACCGGACGCGCATCCAGGTCCGCCGTCCGCAGGCCGGGCATCGCATCAGCGAGTGGTAGCGCCTGAGCAGCGGCAGGTGGATCGAGAACGGGAGCGTGGCCCGGGCCAGGCCGAACACGGACACCGGGGTCTCTGCCAGGCACGAGGAGCACTCCAGGGCCATCCCGGGACCGGCTCCCTCGGGTTCGGGTTCGGGCTCGGAGAACAGGGCCATCCGCCCCAGCGGATCGCGGTTCCCGAAGTCCGTGGGCCGGGGTCGGGCGATCCGAACGACTACGGCGACTACCAGAACATCGCCGCCTCCGTCGCGAACTGGT
>DASWCX010000110.1:0-3848 GCA_036395815.1 Actinomycetota bacterium
CCCGGAACCCCCGGCGAACGGCGTCGATCGTCATCCCAGTCTCCAGCCCGAACCCCGCCGACAGGGGCCGGCAGGCCTGGAGCGCCTCCTGAGTGATCGCGCGCTGTCCCGACAGCGGCTCGACGGCCTGGAACCCGCTCAGCAATCGGATGGCCCGTCGCGCCGACCGCTTCACAAGCCCGAACCCACCGCTCCGCGCCGGAGGGAGCACGGCCACCGCAAGGTCGGCCCGGCCCTCGAGCACCTCGGACAGGATCGGCCCGAGCCGAGCGGCGGTGTGGCCGAGGTCGGCGTCGGCCAGGAGCCAGAC
This sequence comes from Actinomycetota bacterium, assembly GCA_036395815.1. Lineage (GTDB taxonomy): Bacteria > Actinomycetota > UBA4738 > UBA4738 > UBA4738 > DASWCX01. Next base: position 311 of record DASWCX010000110.1, read on the forward strand.
CCCGGCTGGGGGGAGCCGGAGAAGCGCACTGTCGACCGCCCGACCCTTGCCCGCCCGGCGCCGGCCCTGCAAGACCGTGGCCCCCGCCGTCAGGGCCTGGGAGGCGGTTCCGTCGGTAGAAGCGTCGTCCATCACCACCACGTGTGCGACCTGCGGAAGGGAGCGGAGGGCCGACACCGTGGCCGCGATCCGGTCGGCTTCGTTGCGGGCGGTGACGAGCGCGCGCACCCTCCGGTTGGTCACGTCAGGGGCGGGAGGGCGGCCGTCGCTCCGGCCTTGATCCCGTAGTTGCCTCCCTGCCCCACGAGCAGGAGTCGCTCCAGCCCGAGGACGAGCGCCGCTCCACCAACCGAGAAGTCCAGGTCGTCCACGGTCACCATACGCGTGCCGTCGCCGGCAGCTCCATCGGCCCGCAGCGCCGGGATGAACGGATACTCGGTGGACGCGCTCTCGCCTGCACCGACCGTGGCACCGCGCTGGACCAGGCCCTCGACGAGCGGCACGAAGAAGAGCTGCGGATCGATGAGGGGCACGCCCCGCCCACCGGACAGGACGATCACCAGCTGGCCCTTGCCCCCGATCCCCGAGAGGTCCCCCCGCGAGATCGAAGGGGAACCCGGCGTGGTGGTCAGGAAGTTGGCCGTCAGGAGGTCGTCCAGGAAGTCCGGTCCGCTCGGCCCGACGGCGCGACGGGGCGCGCCCACGGCTAGGCGCTGGGCGAGCACCTCGGCCGCGCGCGCCTGGAGCGTCGGCGTCAGTGTGTCGCTCGCCATCCCCAGGAGTTGCGCCAGCGCTTCCCGGGATGATTCGTCGCCGACCGCCATCCGGTCGGTGATCGACAGCTCGGCCACAACCTTGACGGCGGCCTCGGACAGCGACAGCCGGGCCTGGGACAACAGGCGCGGGTCCACGCCGTCGTGCGTGACCATCACCACCGGCCGCCCGGTCAGGGTGCCCGGGTCGAGTGAGGGCAGGATGTCGCCCGCTTGCTGGAGCGCCCCGACCTGCGCCTTGAGATCGCTGACCTCCGCCCGGGTGTCCGAGAGGTCCTGCGTGAGTCCGTGCGTTTGCCGGCGCAGCTCCCCGATCAGCGCGGGCTGAACGACGGACGACCCGAACAACAGGCCGAGCCCCACGGCGAGGAAAATCGCGACGATCGTGAAGATGTGGTACCGGAACGAGATCAAATCAGCTCCTTCAGGTGGAACAGCCACTGACGGAACCGTTCGAACAGGAGGGTCACGTAGGTGCTCAGGACCGGGGAGATGGCGATGATCAGGATCATCACGACGATCGCCGCCCCCACCAGGAACACCGTGTCTCGGGTCCGGATCCTCGGCGTATAGACGCGGGACACGCCCTTCGCGTCCATCAGCGTTTCCCCCACCCGCAGGCGCACCAGGAACGTGCTGGCCATGCCCATCCGCCCCTTGTCCAGGAACTCCCGGAGGTTCCCGTGGCTGCCCACAGAGACGATGAGATCGGCCCCCTTCTCGTGGGAAAGGAGCAGGGCGACGTCCTCGCTCGTCCCCGCCGCGCGCACGATCGAATACGGGACGCCGAGGTCCTCCAGCCTGGCCTGCCCGGGGGCGAATCCGTCCCGGTAGGCGTGGAGGACGACCTCGGTCGGAAGCTTGCGCCGCAGTCGTTTCGGCCGCAACAACGCGAGCCGCAGCGCCGAATCCGACACGCTGTCCATGTCCCCGATGATGAGATCGGGCAGGTACCCTGCGTCGATGAGGGCATCGGCGCCTCCGTCGACGCCGACGAGCACCGGCCGCACGTCGCGGATGTACGAGCCCAGAGCGGCCAGGTCCTCCTTGTACTGGTAGCCCCGGACGACGACCAGGACGGGCCTGCCGGCCAACTCGTGCACCAGCGTGGGCAGCCCCGACCCCCCGAACAGGAGGTCGCGTTCGCGTTGCATGAAGTCCACGGTGTTGCGGGCGAAGCTCTCGAAGCGGTCGGCCAGCCCGGCGCGAGCCTCCTCCATGGCCAGGCGGACCGACGCCTCGCTCTGTCTGACACCCACGGCGAGCAACCGGTCGCCCGACAGGACGCGATCACCATCGACCTTGACCAGGTCACCCTCCCTCACCTTGCGGAGCAACAGCGGGCCCACGCCATCGACGAGGGGGATGCCGGCGTCGAGGAGGATGAGCGGGCCGAGGTTCGGGTACCGACCGGTGATGGAGCGTCCCGCGTTCACCACGGCGGCCACACCCGCCCCTACCAGTCCTTCGGCCGAGACCCTGTCCAGGTCCTCGTGGTCCAGCACGGCGACGTCGCCGGGCTGCAGCCGGCCCACCAGGCGCTTGGTCCGGGCGTCGACCCGGGCCATGCCTTGCTGCGGCCGCTCCCTTCGCTGCGGCCGCCGAAGCAGGCTCCTGGCCCTCGATGTGGACGTGTCGATCGCCTCCCATCGCGCGGACCTCCCGGCGGTCGGCGCTGAATCGGATCGGCACGACCAGGGTATCCGAACCAACCCTCGGGCAGGGCGCCGGCCCGGCCGGTTACCGCTCCCCGCCCGGGAGCCCGAACTTCTCGCGTACCAGGGCGTGGAAAGCCGGGGCGTCGTCCCGGCGAACGAGGCGGGCCGGGTTGGGGGCCGCCCCGATCCGCACCCTCGATCCGATCGGAAGCTCGAGGCTCTCCCGCCCGTCGGCCGAGATCAGCCCGGGCTCGTCGCCCACCACCTCCAGGTTCACCGTGTCGTCGGCGCCGATCACCAGGGTCCGGTCGAACACCATGTGGGGCGCCACGGGCGTGACCAGCAAGCACGGAATCGCCGGCGTCACGATCGGCCCACCCGCCGAGAACGAGTACGCAGTGGATCCGGTGGGGGTGGCCACGATGACGCCGTCGGCCGACAGGGTCGTGACGTAGACGTCCCCCACGTACAGGGCCAGGCGAACCAGGCGGTGGCGGGCTCGTTTCTCCACGATGACCTCGTTCAGGGCCCATTGGGGCGCGAAACCATCGCTCTCCGGACGGGCCAGCACGGCCAATCGCTCCTCGATCCTTGCTCCGCCCGTCGCGGCCAGCTCGAGGAGGGGAGGCGCCTCCTCCGGCTCCACCTCGGTCAGGAATCCCATCCGGCCGACCTTTACGCCGAGGACCGGACATCCGACGGCCGAAGCCACGTGGGCCGCCCGCAGGAAGGTGCCGTCGCCTCCCACCGACAGGATCAGGTCGAGCCCGCCCGCGAAGTCGCCGGCCATCCGGGCGTCGGCGTTCGCCGGATCGAACCACCGGACCTGAACATCGCGGTCCTCGAACCATTGCGACAGGTGCTTGGCCGCCGCCATCGCGGTCTCGCGGGCTGGATGGACGACGAACCCGGCCGCCTTCACGATCCCCCTCCGATGCGCAGGCCCTCGCCGATCGCGCCGGTGAGATCGGGCGGCTGCGCGAGACCCCCCTTGACCGCGTGGATGAAGAACTCGACATTTCCGGCGGGGCCGAGGAGGGGGGACGTCATTGCCTTGTCGGACATGGCTCCCGACGCTTTGCAGGCCGCGACGACCTGCTCGAGGGC
>DASWCX010000111.1:0-6701 GCA_036395815.1 Actinomycetota bacterium
GGCTCTCGAGGCCAACTCGGCCTGGGTGAGCCCGGCCCGGCGGCGCGCCTCCCGAAGGAGTTGCCCGGCATCCATGGGGACCACAATAGCATATGGGGACTTCCCATCATATCACAAGCGCTCTTGATTCAATCGCATATACGATATCACTCAAGGGGAAACCCGGTCCGCTCTAGGCCGGTCGACGGGGGCGTTCGAACCGGGCGAACACGGCCACCAGCACGGCGAGGATCGCGGCCGGCACGGCGATCCACAGGGGGCGCTCGAGCCACCATCTGGCCGTGCCGCTGTGCTGGTGGCCGAAGCCGAGCGGCCACTGGGCCAGGATCGCCAGCAGGTACGCCGTCATGTGCCACAGGAACAGCGTCATCACCATCGAGTTCACCGCGATGGTCAGCTTCCAGGACCGGGATCGCTGGAGCCAGCGCGTCAATCGCGGCCGGAGCAGCATCACCGCACCGATGGCCCAGATCCCGGCGAACAGGAAGCAGAGCGTGGGCGGGTACGCGTTCGAAACCCGCTCAACGTCGGTCCCGAGGAGGCTCTTTGGGTAGTAGCCGATGCCGGGGAACCACCGGAACCGAAGATCGCCGAACAGCTCGAACAGGGGCGGGTTGGTCAGGATCAACAGCATCGCCAACCCCACGCCCACGGGCAGCCAGTACAAGCGCCTGGACTGCCGCTGGAGCGTCCCGTCGGCGTAGAAGTGGCCGATCTGGTGGGGCAGGAGCAGGACGAACGCGACGTTGAACCAACGCACGGGCGAATGCCCTCCGATGAATCCCACGGCGTCGGCGGCGACCGCGCCGGCGAACATCGCCGCGGGAACCCAGAGTCGGTAGCGGCTGTGCAGCCAGATCGTGAGCGGGCTGATCGTCACCACCACCAGGTAGACGCCAAGGAACCACAGCGGCCCGAAGGGGATCGTCGCGCCAGGAGGCTTCATGCCACGCAGCAGGCGGGTGTGCCCCCACAGCACCGGCCCCGCCGGCCGGCCGACGTCGGCAAGATGCAGGACGATCTGCGCCACCGCCCACAGGCCCAGGAACACGAGGGACGGGCGCAGCAGGCGGTCGACCCTCGAGCGCACGAAGGTGAGAGTCGAGTCGCCCCGGCGGCGCGCCGCGTCGAACGCGATCATGTTCGAGAAGCCTCCGACGAAGAAGAAGATCGGCATGACCTGGAACACCCAGGTGCCGAGCCACAGGCCCCTGGTCACGCCGACCGCGCTGGTGTTTCGGATCAGGCCGCCCTGCCACCAGATGATCGAGATGAACCAGTGGCCGAACACCACCGCGAGGATGCTGGCGGCCCGAAGGAAGTCCATGTACCGGTCTCGGGTCGACGGCGTGGCCCGGGCGAGGTCGTCGACCCGCGACTTCCTCCCCCTTCGGCCTCCTCCCTCGTCGACCGCAGTCGCCTCCACCGGACCTCCGCGTCGGTTCGCCACCCGAATGATCGGCCACCGGGGCGGGCCAGCCAAGTCGACCCGTACGATCTCGGGATGGAGCGGTCTCGCCGCTGAGCGGGCCAGCTCCTTTGCGATCAGACGCTTCCCCGGGCTAGGCTGCCTTATCGGATCCCGTGGGGAAGGGAGGCAGAACATGTCTCGACGTCGGCTCGTCGTGCCCGCATTGCTTCTCGTCAGTGCCGTGGCCCTGTCGACGAACGCCGGCCCCGCCGTGGCCAGCTCGCCCAATCCCGCCCGGCCGGCTGCGATGCGGGCCCACGCCCATCGTTCCACCGGGCCGAGCGGGGCCACGATCACCGCGGTGGTGGTCAAGTCGTGGGGCCAGTGCTCCAGCGGGAGCCTGATCTGGGACGACCTGAACGCCAACTGGTCCAGCTATGGCACCATCCCGATCTCCATCGACTACTCCAACCCCAGCCTCTGCGGGAGCGGCACGGTCACGCTGGCGGCGCTCGAGGCCAGCGGGGCGAACGTGGTGATCCTCAGCGACCCGGCGGGAGGGGTCCAGCAGTTCTCCCCCGATGAGGTCACCGCCCTTCAGACCTATCTGGAGGAGGGCCACAACATCATCGGCACGTACCTGACCTTCGCCTACCCCACGGGCGGGATCGACAATTCGGCCCTCGCGCCGCTGTTCGGCCTGAAGGCCACGGCAGGATGGACCGGGGGAACCACCGTGGTCACGCCCACCTATAGGCTCCGATACCCGGGGCTGCCGCTGTTCCGCAACATCTCCAATCCGTACGTCAGTGCCGGCTACAACTACGCGCAGACGCCCGGAGACGGGGCGTGGAGCATCAACGAGCTCCAAGGCGGCAAGCTGGTGGGACGGACCGCGGATGCTATGGGCGCAATCGTCGCCCGCAAGGCGGCGGCCGGCTACTACAGCGTCTTCATCAGCAACATGCCCGAGTACGTCGGGGGGACCACCGACAAGCAGTTCTTCTACAACGCGATCATCTTCCCGGCCACCGGGAGCTAGCGGGAGGCACGGAACGAACCCACGGCCCGGGGCGGCCGCGGTCGCCCCGGGTCGGCCCGTCATCTCGGCCTCCGCGTAGTCTGGTGGGGTGGAACGCGAGGAGGCGGTGGGGGGCGCCGTCGCCCCCGACGCGGTCGGGTACGTCCGTCGGACCTTCCATTCGCTCAGGGTTCGCAACTTCCGGCTGTTCATCGTGGGGCAGCTCATCTCCACCAGCGGGACCTGGATGCAGGGGGTGGCCGGGCCATGGCTGGTGCTGCAGCTGACCCACAGCGGCACGGCCCTGGGGATCGACACCGCGCTCACGTTCCTGCCGATCCTGCTGTTCGGGGCGTTCGGGGGGGTCGTCGCCGACCGGTTCGACAACCGCCGGATCATGATCGTCACCCAGCTCCTCTACGCCGTCCCCGCCACGACGCTCTGGCTCCTGGTGATCACCCACGTGGTCCAGGTGTGGATGGTGTACTCGCTGTCGTTCCTGACCGGCATGGTCACCGCGATCGACATGCCGACCCGCCAGAGCTTCTATCTCGAGATGGTCGGCCCGGCCGATCTTACCAACGCCATGAGCCTGAACACGGCGACGTTCACCGGCACCCGGATCATCGGGCCGGTCATCGCCGCCGCGATCATCGCCACGGTCGGCGTGGGGCCAGTGTTCCTCATCAATGGGATCTCGTACCTGGCCGTCGTGGTGGCTGTGCTCGCCATGCGGACGTCCGACCTCCGCCCCCGGGCCCGGGCCGAACGGAAGCCGGGCCAGATCCGCGAGGGCATCAGGTACGTGTGGGGGAACCCCGCGCTCCGGCTCCCCATGCTGGTCATGGCCGCCGTGTTCCTGTTCTCCTTCAACTTCATGGTGTTGCTTCCCCTGCTCGCGGTGCGAACCTTCCGAGGTGGAGCGTCGACCTACGGGCACCTCCTCGCCCTGTTCGGCGTGGGTTCGCTGGGAGGAGCGCTGTTCATGGCCAGCCGGTCGGCCAGGGCGAACGTGCGGCTACTCGTCCTCTTGGGCCTGGGATTCGGCGGTTTCACCGCCGCGGTGGGCCTGGCCCCGTCGCTGCCGATCGAGTGGGTTCTCATGGTGGGGCTGGGGGCGGTCGCCATCAGCTTCGCCATCACGGCGAACTCGACCCTGCAGCTCAACTCCTCCGACCCGATGCGGGGCCGGGTGATGGCCCTCTACTCGGTGGTGTTCCTCGGAAGCACGCCGGTGGGCGGACCGATCGCCGGGTGGGTCGGCCAGCACCTCGGGCCGCGTGTGGGCCTGACCGGCGGCGGGTTGATCGCGGTGGCCGCCGGGCTGGCCGGCCTGGCCGCCGTGAGTAGGGTTCCGGTCCGAACCGCCAGGGGTCCGGTCACCGCCGGGGCCCGGTCGAACGAGCCCGCAAGCCCGTAGTCACGTCCGGTCCAGCTCGAACACCAGCTCCTCGCCGTCGATCTCGTCCCACTGGACCCCCGTCTGGACGAACCCGAGCTTGCGGATCAGGCCGAGCGAGGGCTCGTTGTTCGGGCCGACCGAAGCCCGGAAGAGACGGATGCCGTGCTCCCGGGAGGCCCAGTCGAACAACGCCCGGACGGCCTCCTCGGCGTAACCGCGACGGCGGTGATCCGGGTCCACGGTGTAGCCGACCTCGACCATCCCCCGTCCGTCCGGCGGCCCGTGGAAACCGATGTTCCCTATCACCGTCCGGTCGTCATTGCGAAGCACCATCGCCCGGGCCAGCCAGGGCTGCTCGGACGGGTCCCGCCGCATCTGCTCCAGCCGCCGGTTCAGCAGGTGGTGGATCTCCTCGGGCCAGCTCGCGGGGAGACGAAGCCCGATGACCGAGGCAGCGCGCTCCCTGTCCCCGCCCATCAGCGCCTCGATGAACCCGGGCGACATCGAGACCAGCTCGAGCCGGTCCGAGAGGATCGGCGGCACGCCCCATTCGGAAGTCCCCGTCAAGCCCCGCCCTCTGCGTCGGAGGCCACGTGCGCCACGGTCGGCTCGGCCTCCCTGGAAGGCGACGGTTCCGGCTCGCCGCGGGCCCCCGGGACCGGCCGGCCGAGGATCCCGTAGACGTCCTCCCCGTCGATCGATTCGCGCTCCATCAACAGCTCGACCAGCCGGTCGAGCGACCCTCGGTTCCGGGTCAGCTGGTCGGTGGCCCGCTCCTGGGCCTCGTTGAGCAGGCGGGTCACCTCCTCGTCGATCACCCGCTGCGTGGCCTCGGCGTACGTTCGGTTGCGGACCTCCTGGTCCCCCAGGTACATCGGTGAGCCGGAGGCGAACCCGACCGGGCCGAGCTTCGGGCTCATGCCGAACTCCCGCACCATCCGCGTGGCCAGCTGCGTGGCCCCGGCCAGGTCGTTCGCCGCGCCCGTGGACCCCTCGCCCAGCACGATGAGCTCCGCGGCCCGGCCGCCCACCCGGATGGCCAGGGACTCCCGCAGGTAGCTCTCCGGGTACAGGTGGCGCTCGTCCACCGGGAGCTGCTCGGTCACGCCGAGCGCCTGGCCCGCGGGCAGGATCGTCACCCTGGTCACCGGGTCGGCGTGGTCGGACAGCGCGGCCACCAGGGCGTGGCCGGACTCGTGCACGGCCACGGCGCGCTTCTCCTCGGGCAGCAGCGCGTTCGTGGCCTCCCGCCGTCCCAGGACGATCCGGTCCCGGGCCTGGTCGAAGTCCGAAGCCGAGATGACGTCCCTCCCGGCCCGGACGGCCACGATGGCCGCCTCGTTCACCAGGTTCGCCAAGTCGGCACCGGAGAACCCCGGCGTTCCGCGGGCCACCACCTCGAGGTCGACGTCGGGGCCGATCTTCTTCCCCCGGGTGTGCACGGCGAGGATGGCCGCCCGCTCCCGAAGGTTCGGGAGCGGGATCTCGACCTGGCGGTCGAACCGTCCGGGCCGGAGCAACGCGGGATCGAGGATCTCCGGCCGGTTGGTGGCCGCGATCACCACGATCCCTGTGGAGGGGTCGAACCCGTCCATCTCGGCAAGCAGCTGGTTCAGTGTCTGCTCCCGTTCGTCGTTCGACACGAGGGCCCCGCCCCGCCGCTGCCCGATGGCGTCGATCTCGTCGACGAACACGATCGACGGGGCGCGCTTGCGGGCGTCGCCGAACAGGTCTCGGACTCGGGCCGCACCCACCCCGACGAACAGCTCGACGAAGCCCGACCCGGTGACGGAGAAGAACGGGACCTCCGCCTCGCCGGCCACAGCGCGGGCCAGGAGCGTCTTGCCCGTCCCAGGCGGCCCCACAAGCAGGACGCCGCGCGGGCCCTTGGCCCCGACCCGGGAGTACCGAGTGGGGTTCTTCAGGAAGTCGACCACCTCGGCCACCTCGCGCTTGGCCCCCTCGTACCCGGCGACGTCGGAGAACCGGGTGGCCGGGCGATCCGCGTCGTACACCTTGGCCCGGGAGCCGATGATCCCGCCGATCCCCCCGGCGACCTGCCGCTGGGCCCGGCGGGCGATGTACAGGTACACCCCGATCAGCAGGATGAACGGCAGGAAGCTCAGGATCACCGAGAGCAACGAGTTGCCCACGGGGCCCTCCGCCGTGACCTTCACGTGGTGCGCCTGGAGCAGGGGGATCAGCTGGTCGTCGGTGAGGGCCGTCGGGATCTGCGATTCGAAGCTCGTCCCGTCCTCGAGCTTGCCGGTCACCCTGCCGTTCGCGTCGATCGAGACCGACGCCACCTTGTCCCCGGCCACGTCGGTCTTGAACGCCGAGTAGCTCAGCGTGGTCACCCCCGGGCCGCTCATAAGGGGGCGGAGCAGGAGCAGCGCCGTCACGGCGATCCCGATCCAGATCAGGTAGTTGTGCCACTTCGGCGGGGGCGGCGGGGCGGGCGCCTTGGGCCGGCGGCTGTCCCTGCTCTGCGCCGGGCTGGTCATGTGGATCCATCCGTCGTGCATGGCCCCCTCCGCGATCGGCTCCGAACCTTCCCCACACTCTCCCACGAACGGCCTCCATGCACGTGCCAACCCTGGCCCCGCCGCCGCCGATAATCGAAGGCATGCCTCCCCGGACCGTGCACCGAACCGCCGAGATCTTCGCCGTGCTTCGCGACCGCGAGGTCCGCGCCATCTGGATCTCGGAGTGGATCTCCGACGCGGGGTCGTTCGTCACGTTCATCGCCCTGGCCGTGTACATCCACTCGCTGACCCCAGGCGTCGCGGCGGTGGGCTTCGCCCTCGGCCTGCGCTCCATCGCCGGGTTCCTGTTCGGGCCGTTCACGGGCGTCCTGGCTGACCGGC
>DASWCX010000112.1:0-3974 GCA_036395815.1 Actinomycetota bacterium
ACGAACGTGTTCAACGACGTGCTGGAATCGTCCTCGTCGGACGTGTGGGCGGTGGGGGACTCGGGGAGCCTGACCCTGTCGGAGCACTGGGACGGATCGGCCTGGTCGATCGTTCCCTCGGCCAACCCGGGCGACCTGTGGGCGGTGGGATTCGATGCGACGTCATCTCCCCGGGGCGACCACTCCCTGATCGAGCGCTGCTCCGGGTAGGGTTCGGTTCGATAAGTCCCTTGACCGCAGCGAACTGGGGACGTCGAAGGCCTGGATGCTGTATCGAGAGCTCGTCTCACCCGACTTCGCCATCTCTCGCCCGAAGTTGTAGCGCCGGGGCCCGAATGGGTGCGGCCACCTCGGGGACCGGCAGGCGGCGGCGCCCCGGCCAGGCGGCCACCACTCCCCCGATGGCAACGACGAACCCCCCCACCCACAGCCACATCACGCCCGGGTTCAGGAAGAGCCGGAACGTTGCCCGGTCGCCGTCGAAGCCGATCACCGAGGAGTAGAGGTCCTTCAGCGCGCCGTAGTCGATCGACGGGGTGCCGATGGGGTCGTTCGGAGCGGCGGGGTAGAAGTTCATCGAGGGCGTCAGCCTGCCGAGGCTCCGGCCCCCTCGGGAAACCGAGAGCTCGGCGATCCGGACGTCGCGTTGCGGCTGCCGGACCAGGGCCTGGCCCTCGTAGCGCATCACGTAGCCGGCGAAGCGCACCGTCTGCCCTCGCGCCAGCGTCACCTCGGTCTGCGATCCGTACGCCGACGAGGCGGTCACCGCGACCACGGCGATGGCGATCCCGACGTGGGCGATCAGCCCCCCGTACAGACGCCGGTTGCGGCTCACGGTCTCCCCCGTCGCTCGCCGCAGTCCCGTCCCGGTGGCCAGGGCGTACGCCCGGATCCCCCTGGCCATCTCGCCAACGTTCGCCACGCCCACGAAGGCGGCCAGGCCGAACGCGGCCACCGCGGCCGGGTTGCGCATCCCGAACGCCGCGAGCACCACGATGGTGGCGGCTCCGGCGACCGTGGGGACGGTGAGCCGTCGCGCGGCGTGCTCGGCCGAGGCCCTCCGCCACGGCAGCAACGGAGCGACACCCGCCAGGAACAGGAGCATGAGGAACAGCGGAACCGTGGTCTCGCGGAAGTACGGACCTCCCACGGTGACCTGCCGGTTCGTGAGCGCCTCGACCACGAGCGGGAAGATCGTCCCGATCAGGACCACCAGGGTGATGGCCACAAGGAGCAGGTTGTTGCCGAGGAACACCGCCTCCCGGGACAGGGCCGAATCGAACCGACCTTCGGACCGCAGCCGCCACGACCTCGCCGCGATCAGGCCGAACCCGGTGACCAACACCACCACCAGGAAGCCGAGGTACATCGGGCCGACCAGGGACCTGGCGAAGGAATGGACCGAGGAGAGGATGCTGCCGCGGGTGAGGAACGTCCCGAACGTGGTCAGGGCGAAGGCCCCCACCACCAGCGACAGGTTCCAGACCTTCAGCATGCCCCGGCGCTCCTGGATGATCACCGAGTGGAGGAACGCCGTGGCCATCAACCACGGCAGCAGGGCGACGTTCTCCACCGGGTCCCAGGCCCAGTAGCCGCCCCAGCCCAGGACGCCGTAGGACCATAGCGCTCCCAGCACCAGGCCGCAGGTGAGGAAGATCCACGCGGCCAGGGTCCATCGTCGCGTGGTTCGAATCCACCGGTCGGACAGCGAGCCCGAGATCAGGGCCGCGATGGCGAAGGCGAACGGAACGGTCATGCCGATGAACCCCAGGTAGAGCATGGGGGGATGGATGGCCATCAGCGGATGGTTCTGGAGCAGCGGCAGGGGCCCTCTGCCGTCGGCCGGCGCGGCGGCCAGGGTGGCGAACGGCCGTGTCGGGCCCAGCACCAGCACGAGGTAGAACACCGACACCGCGAACATCACGGCCATGGCCCACGGGAAGGTCTCGGGGCGGCGGCCCCGGAACCGGAACGCGAGGGCCGCGATGAACCCCGCGAGGATCAGGTTCCACAGCAGCAGCGAGCCCTCGTCGGCCGACCACAGCGAAAGGACTTTGAAGAACAGGGGCGTCTCCCGGCTCGAGTTCTCGGCCACGTACCTGATGGCGAAGTCGTTGGACAGGATCGCGGCGAGCATCGTCCCGTTCGCCGCCGCCACCAGCGCCAGCAGCGAGTAGGCCGTGGTCCGGGCGCTCTCCACCAGGAGGGGTTGGCGCCGCCGCGCTCCGAGGACGGACGCCACCAGCCCGTAGACGGCCAGCGCCAGGGCCAGGGCCAGGGCGAACTCGCCGATGCGGTCCATCAGCCCTGGAGGTTCGCCGACGTGGGGGTCTCTCCCGGCGCGGGCGGTCGGTACACGCCGTTGTGCTTGATCAGGACGGTGTCGGCGTGGAACGCCCCGTCGCTCCCGTAGTAGCCCTCCACCACCACGCCCTGGCCGGTGCGGAAGAGCGACGGCACCCCGCCGGTGTCGATCACCGTCATGTGCGAGGTGCCGTCGGTGACCACGAAGCGCACGATACGGGTGGTCCGGCTGACGGTGCCCGGCTCCACCAGGCCCCCCATCCGGATGCGCTCCCCGACGGTGCCGTCGTGCAGGATCTCGGTGGGGGTCTTGAAGTACACGAGGTTGCCGGAGAGCCCCTTCCACGCCACCCACCCGAGGCTGGCCACGATCAGCCCCACGGCCACGAGGACCCGGCGGCGGCTCACGGCGAGGACGGGCCCCTGGACTTCGCGGCGATGGCCGCGGCCCGGTGCCTGGCCCGCCGAGCCCGGGCGAACAGGCTCCCGACGTACCCGCCGAGGGCGACCACGGTCACCGCGTACCCGGCCACCACGTATCCAAGGTTCGCCATCGCCACCACCGGGCCGAGGTCAGCCACGAGCGGCCTCGCCGGCCGCCGCTCGGGCCCCCGGCTCCGGCGTCTCGTCCATCAGTTGCTCGACCGGCTGCCCGAGCCGCGGGGAGAGCGCCTCGGCCACCACCCGTTCCTCGAGCCGCCCCACCCGCAGCCGGAGGGTGACCAGGTACGCGTACGCCAGCGTGAACGCGAACACCGCGGTGAGCAGCGCCGCCAGCATGACCGGGGCGATGGTCGGAGCGCCGAGGAGTCGGATGGTCGGCCCCTGGTGGAGGGAGCGCCACCACGTGACCGAAAGGTGGACGATCGGCACGTCGGCGAACCCCACGATCCCGACCACCGCCGCCCACCGGGCCCGCCGGGCGGGACTGTCGGGGAGCTTGCGAACGGCCAGATATCCCACATAGATCAGCAGCAGGATCGCCGTGGTCGTGAGGCGCGGGTCCCACGTCCACCACGTCCCCCACACGGGCTTGCCCCACAGCGAACCCAGCGCGATGGCCATGGCGGTGAACAGCACGCCGATCTCCGCGGAGGCCGCGGCGAGCCGGTCCCACCTGACCTTCTTCGTCCTGAGGTACGCGATGCTCGAGACGAACACCACCGTGAACGCCAGGTAGGCGAGCCACGCCGAGGGGACATGGACGTACATGAGGCGCTGGACGTCGCCCTGATCCGCGTCCGGAGGCGCCACGACCAACGACATGACGGCGCTCGCGGCGAGCGCCGCGAGCGTGAGCACCCCGAGTACCCGCTCGCCGCGGCGGGCGGTCATCCGGGCCATGGCTCGCTCGGGGGTGGTCATTTCGGACTCAATCCTCCAGCAGGTAGCCGAACACGAGGGTACCGGCCGCCAGGAACAGCAGGTCGAACGCCACGAGCAGGCCCAGCCACGAGGCGGCCTCCCCTCCCGGCCCAGTGGTGGCCAGCTCGGTCGCCTTCACTCCCGCCACCAGGACGGGCGTGGCCAGCGGCAGGACCAGGAGGGGGAACACGGCCTCCCGGGCCCGGGGCGATTCGGACAGCACCCCGAACAGGCTCCCCACCGCGGCCAGCCCGACGGTGCCGAGGATCAGCGCACCGGCCAGCTGAACCGGCCGGCCGGCCAGG
>DASWCX010000113.1:0-10540 GCA_036395815.1 Actinomycetota bacterium
GAGGGTCCCGCGGCCACGGCCAGCAAGCCGGCCACGATCACGTCCCAGGCCGCGTCCGTCCGGACCCGCCCCGGCGAGCTGGAAAGCTCCGAGACCGGGGCGGCCCCCCTCAACGGTTGGGGGCGGCCCTCGCGCCCAGTCCCCGTCCGGTCAGGATCCGGGCGAAGTCCCAGAACACCACGAGCACGCCGACCGCCACGATCGCGGCGAACACCGATCCGATCTTCGCCATGTACTGGAACCCGGGCAGCGAGATCGCGTAGCGGCGCGGAAGGCTGTCGACCCCCGACGCGTACCACGCCGCCACCAGGCCCCAACCTCCCAGGATGATGGGCCACGCGGCGGCCCGCCCCAGGGTTTCGGAGAGCCCCTTGCCCGTCAGCCGCGGCACGATGTGGTACACGGCGCCCAGGATGAACAGCACCACACCCAGGGCCATGTACGTGTGAAAGTGCGCCGGCACCCACAGGGTGTTGTGCAGGTACTGGTTCACTCCCGGCGAGGCGTCGATCTCGGCGGCGAACCCGCCGATGGCCCACCCGGCCAGCCCGGCGTACAGGAAGATCGGCGCGGCGGTCCACCGGATCCCCGACCTGAACACCAGCAGGACCCCGCCGAAGATCGTCACCACGATCGGCGGGAACCCCACGCCGAAGGAGGCCACGTTCCCCACGACCTGGAGGGCGTCGGGCTGGGCGAAGTCCTGGTACAGGTGATGGAAGAACGCCAGCATGACGAACAGCGCCGTTACCAGCCAGGCGATCACCAGGACCCTGCTGGCCTTCCACGGCCGCTTCGCGTACTCGGGCAGGATGGCGTACACCAACCCCGCCCCCAGATAGATCTGGACGTTCACCAGCATGTGGCCGGCGAAGAAGATCAGGTTCTTCGCCAGCAGCGCGCTGAAGGTGAAGCTGGGGGCGGCCAGGTTCGCCAGCTCGAGCCCGACGATGACGGCCCCGGGGACCGCGGCGGCCACCCCGCCGATGGCGACCACCGTGCCGGCGATGATGCTGGGGTCGGTGGTGTCGGGCCCGGCCGATCGCTTCCCCGACACGATGTCGAGCCCCAGCATCCGGCCGAGGCCCCCGAACCGGACGATGCCGGCTCGAAGGAAGTCCAGGCTCCACAGGGCGAACGCCACCACGACCAGGGCCAGCCCCACCAGGAACACCGCGGCCGCCCATCCCGACCATCCCGGGACCGGGCCGGGCGTGCTCGGCAGCGGATACAGGAACGTCCACCCGGTGCCGAACCGCCCGATCAACGTGGCCGCCACGATCCAGAGGGCTCCGACCAGGGTCAGCAGGTACACGACGAACATCACCTTCGGCGACAGCGGGAGCGCCTTGCTCATCACGTACCAATAGGCGGCGGCGATCGTGGTCAGGGCCACGCCCACCATCCCCGTGCCGTGCAGGGTGAGGAAGGCGTAGAACCACCTGGGAGACAGCAGCCCGAAGCCCTGGGTGATCCGAAGCAGGAGCCCGGCCAGGGCCAGCACCACCAGCAGCGTGCCGCCCGTCGCGAGCCACAGGAACGTCACCCGAGCCACCGCTCGATCTCGACCGCCGGCCTGGATCTCCGCCTCTGCCGTGGTCCCCATGGCTACCCCCGCACCACCTCGAGGCTCGGGAACACCATCGCGTGGTGGAACAACCCGCACAGCTCCAGGCATCGGATCTGGTAGGTCCCGGCCTGATCGAAGGTCAGATACAGCACGTTGGTGAAGCCGGGCATGGCCTGAACCATCCCGACGATGTGGTCGTCCGCGTCGAAGATCCCGAAGTCGTGGTTCACGTCCTTCGACGTCACCCGGAACCGGATGGGGCGTCCCGCAGGGAGCTTCGACGGGGTGATGTCCCAGCTCCATTGGGACGCCACCACCTTCACGTCCATCGGGGTGCCGGTGGTCCGGCCCGAGCGCACCCCCGGATACGGAACGTGCGGAAGGGTGGCGGCGAGCGTCCCGAGCGCGACCACGATGAGGATCCCGAACCACATCCGGCGAACCCGGTAGCCGGTCCCGGTGACCTCGTCGAAGGGCACCGCGGGCCGGCGCGCCGTGAGCGCCACGAAGATGAAGACTCCCGCGAGCAAACCGGCACCAACCGCGAAAACGATCCCGGCTGCCAGCTGAGGTGTCATCCCCCACCCCCCGACGACGAATCCTAGACGCAAATCCGTGGGCGCGCTAACGTGAGGCCCGCAATCATCCCGACCCGAGGAAGGGAGGGCCTCGTGAGCCGACGACCGCACGTCGCCATCATCAACGCCAGCACCGTCCTGAAGGACGAGGAGATCGCCCCGGTGGTCGATGCGCTCCAGGTCCAGGTCAACGAGCACTTCGCGCCGGCCTGGGGAGGCGGCGCGCGGCTGTCCTTCGTCCCTTTTGGCGGCGACCCGGAGCCCGGATCCTGGTGGCTGGTCGTCCTGGACAACAGCGATCAGGCCGGGGCCCTCGGGTACCACGACCTGACCACCGAGGGCCTGCCCATGGGGAAGGCCTTCGCCGGCTCGGACATCCAGTACGGCTACCAGTGGACGGTGACCCTGAGCCACGAGCTGCTCGAGATCCTGGCCGATCCGGACATCAACCTGTCGGCCCAGATCGGCGCCCAGGAGTTCGTGGCCTACGAGGCCTGCGATCCCGTGGAGGCCGACGAGCTCGGCTACGAGATCAACGGCGTGCTGGTCTCGGACTTCGTCACACCCGCCTGGTTCATGCGCGGGTACCCGGGACCCTACGATCAGCAGGAGAAGTGCCCCAAGCCCCTCACGTTGCTCAAAGGTGGATACATCAGTGTGTGGAGGCCGGGGACCGGCTGGTCTCAGCTCACGGCACGGAAGGACGACGCCGACCTGCACGCGACGGTCCGCTCGCTCGACCATGCCGAAGAGCTGCCGCTCCCGCCGTCGGGCCGGGCGCACGTGGGTTCCCGTCGCGAGCGGAGGCGCACGCCTCGGAGGCACTGGAACCACTCCAAGCTCTGACCGTCGGATGGTCGGGTAACCTTCGGGCCCGTGTCGACGAAGCGGGTGCGCGTCCTCGTGTCGGGTGACGTCCAGGGGGTCGGGTTCCGCTGGTATTGCCGGGAGCAGGCCATGGGCCGTCGCGTAACGGGATTCGTTCGCAATCTGCCCGACGGCCGGGTGGAGGCTGCGTTCGAGGGGGAACCGGAGGCCGTTGAGGCAATGGTCCGGTGGTGCCGGGCCGGGCCGGGCGGGGCCCGGGTCGAATCCGTCGAGGTCACCGCGGAGCAGCCAGAGGGCGGCACGGAGTTCCGGATCACCCGCTGAGGACGCCGGGAAATTCGCGACCGATTCTCCGGATTCGCCCCGATCTCTCCGTTAGCATCCGTTGACAAGGTGTTCCTTCGCTCGCTTGCCATCCGGGGCTTCAAGTCCTTCGCGGACAGGACGACGCTCGAGTTCACCCAGGGCATCAGCGTCATCGTTGGGCCCAATGGCTCGGGCAAGTCGAACATCGCCGACGCCATTGCCTGGGTGCTCGGAGAGCAGGGGGCGAGGGCGCTGCGCGGTGCGCAGATGGCCGACGTCATCTTCGCCGGCAGCCCGAGCCGGCCTGCCCTCGGCATGGCCGAGGTGGCGATGGTCATCGACAACTCGGCCGGGCTGATTCCGGTGCCTGCGGCCGAGATCGAGATCAGCAGGACCATCTACCGCTCGGGCGAGAGCGAGTACCGGCTCGGCGGACGGCCGTGCCGGCTGCTCGACATCCAGGAGCTGCTCTCCGATACGGGCATGGGGCGGTCGTTGCACACCATCATCGGCCAGGGCGCGCTCGACGAGGTGCTCTCGGCCCGGCCGGAGGAGCGGCGCCAGTTCATCGAAGAGGCGGCCGGGATCGCCAAGCACCGCCGGCGCCGGGAGCGGGCGGAGCGGAAGCTGGCCGGGATGGAGGGCGACCTGCTCCGCCTCCAGGACCTGGCGGGCGAGCTCCGCCGGAGGCTGAAGCCGCTCCAGCAACAGGCCCAGCTGGCCGAACGGCACGAGGCCCTGTCCCGGGAGGCCGGGGATCTGGCCACCAGGCTGGCCGGGGCGCGGCTGCGAGACCTCCATCGGGATCGGGACAGGCGGAGGCCGTCGTGGGAACTGGCCGAGGCGCGACAGGCCGACGCGCGGGCGCGCCTCTCGGAGCTGGACGCGCGCATCGGGGAGCTGGAGTCGACCGGGGCCGAGGCCGAGGCCGGCCGCGTGGCCGCGGAGGTCGAACACGACCTGGCCACCTCGGCCCGCTCCGAGGCAGAGGCCCGGCTCCGCACGGCCATCAGGGCCGAGTCGCAGGCAAGGGAACGCCTGGCCACGGCCACGAACCGTTCGGGCCGGCTGTTCGCCCTGGAGGAGGAGCTGGCCCGCACCGAGCTCGCGCTGGAGGAGGTCCGGGTCGCGCTCGAGGCGCGGGAGCCGGCGCTCGAGCTGGCCGAGGAGGAGTTCCGGCGGGCGGAACGAGCCCGCCTGGACGCGGAGGACGAACGCCGCCGGCTGACCGAGGAGACCGCCGCCCGCAGGGCCGAGGCCGAGGCGTTGCGACGGGCCCTGGAAGGGCATTCGGCCGAACGGGCCCGGCTCGCGTCGGCCATCGGGGAGCTGGACGCCCGGATCGAGGACGCGGGGACGAACGCGGACGGGCTGGTCCGAGAGATCGAACGGCTGGACGCGCTGGAGCAACCGCTGGCGGCGACCCGGGTCGTCCTTCGGGCCCAGCAGTCCGAGGTGAGCCACTCGCTTGCCGCCCTCGAGGCCGGCGAGGAGGCGCTCCTCGCCCGGCAGGAATCCGTGGAGGCCCGCCGGCGCGAACTGGCCGAGTCGCCCGGGGCGGCGTTCGTCCGGCGACGCGGCGACCGGGCCATCGGGCTGCTCCGGGACCTGATCCAGGCACCGCCCCACCTGGAGGCGGCGCTTCGAGGCGCGCTGGGTCCGTTCGCCGACGCCGTCGTCTACGCGTCCGACGAGGAGGCGCTGCGGGAGGCACCGGCGGGGGCGGGAGTCGGCGTGATGCTGGCGGTGGCCGAAGGTGGCCGCGCCGAGGAGGGGCCTGACGGAGACCGACCCCTCCTTGCGGCGGTGCGAGTGGATCCCCTGGTCCGGGACCTCGCGTCCCGGCTGCTGGGCGGGACCCATCTGGTGGGGAACCTGGCCGAGGCCGCCGCCCGTCACCGGGTGCAACCCCGGGCCGTGTTCGTCACCCTCGACGGCGCCGTGGTCGGCCCCGACTTCATCCGGACCTCCCCCGGGCAGGACGTCCGGCTCGAGAGCGTCCGAAGGGAAGGGGCGGCCATCGAGCGGGAGCTTGCCGGGGTCCGGCGAGATCTCCGGGAGGGCAGGCACCGGCTCGCCGAGCTCACCCGGCGGTCCGAGGAGCTGGACCGGGAGCTGGAGCGGACCGACGCCCTGATCACCGAGGCCGCCGAGCGGCTGTCGGCTGTGCGCACGGACCTGGCCTCGCTCGGCCGCGAACGGGAGCTGATCTCCGAACGGTTGGCCGTGGTCGACGCCGCCGAGGAGCTGGCCCGAGCCGGCCTGTCCGGCGCGCCTCCGGCCCAGGCCGACCCCGTGTCCCTTCCGCCCATCCCCGAGCCGCCCGTGCACCT
This sequence comes from Actinomycetota bacterium, assembly GCA_036395815.1. Classification (GTDB taxonomy): domain Bacteria; phylum Actinomycetota; class UBA4738; order UBA4738; family UBA4738; genus DASWCX01. The sequence continues at coordinate 5,616 of DASWCX010000113.1, forward strand.
CCGGGTGGAGGTCGAAGCGCTCCGCCGCGACCGGAGCCGGCTGGAGGCGGGCGTGGATCGGGCCCGCCGCGAGGTCCAGGCGCTCGCGGCCGAGGATCCCGTGGAGCTGCGACGCACGCTCCAGCAGGCCGAGGCCGAGCGAGTCGAGGCCGAGGAGGCGTTGGTCGAGGCCGAACGACGGGCGGCAGCAGCGTTCGACGCCCACCGCCTGGCCACCGAAGCCGCCCGGAAAGCCCAGGCCCGCCAGGAGGCGGCCAACCGGGCGTGGAGGGAGGCGGCCGCCGATCTCGAAGCCGTCCGGGCCGGGCACGAGGAGGAGGAGCGAGCCCGGCTGGACCTCGAGCGGCGGGTGGCGGAGGCCGAGCGGGTGCTGCGGGAGGGCCACGGCGCGGACCCCGCCGTCGTCCTGGACGCGCTGGTCGAGGACGACACCCTGGACGAGCTTCAGCGCAGGTCGGACCTGGTGGCCCGGCGCCTCGGCCTGCTGGGGAAGGTCAACCTGCTCGCGTCGGGCGAGCTCGAGTCGCTTCGGGAGCGCCACGAGTTCCTGACCCGGGAGCTCGACGACGTGAAGGCGGCCCGCCGCGACCTGGAGCGGCTGATCCAGGACATCGACCGGCAGATGGCCGAGCTGTTCGGCGCGGCGTTCCGCGACGTGGCGGCCGAGTTCGCCGAGCTGTTCGGACGGCTGTTCCCCGGGGGCGAGGGCAGGCTCACCCTGGTCGATCCCACGGACGTGCTCGGTTCGGGGGTCGAGGTCGAGGCCCGCCCCGGCCGGAAGCGGGTCAGGCGGCTCTCCCTGCTGTCCGGCGGGGAGCGGGCCCTGGCCGCGCTGGCGTTCCTGTTCGCCATCTTCCGGGCCCGGCCCAGCCCGTTCTACCTGATGGACGAAGTCGAGGCGGCCCTGGACGACGTGAACCTCCACCGGTTCCTCGAGATCGTCCGGGACTTCGCCAGGGACTCCCAGGTGCTGGTGGTGACCCACCAGAAGCGGACGATGGAGATGGCCGACATCCTGTACGGGGTCTCCATGGGCCAGGGCGGCGCGTCGGCGGTAATCTCGCAGCGGCTGGCCGAGGCCCGCTCGGCCACGTAGCCTCCGGCTCGTCGAGGCCCGTCCGGCTTCGTCGAGATTCTGTACGAAAGGAGCTTCCCGTCGCGATCCTGATCGGCGTCCTGGTGGCGGTCGCGCTCGTGGCTGCGGTGGTCGCCGCGGTGGTGCTGCGGCGCGGAGGGTACGAGCCGTCCGGCCCCCCGGCCATCGAGGTACCGCCGCCCCAGCCCGCGGCCCCACCGACCGCGGGGCTGGCCGGACGCATCCGGTCGCTGTTCGAGCGGGGGGCCACCGAGGAGACCTGGCGTCGGCTGGAGGACGCCCTGGTCCGGGCCGACGTCGGGGCCGCGGCCGCCGCGGCGATCGTCGCCCGGGTCCGGGCCGCGTACCGGCCGCCGGCCGACCCGGCGGAGGTGGTGACGGCTGAGATCGCCGCCGCGTTCGACGGCGATCCTTCTTGGGAGGCGCCGAGGGGGACGCCGGGCATCGTCATGGTGGTCGGGGTGAACGGGACGGGGAAGACCACCACCATCGGGAAGCTGGCCCATCGGCTGGCGGCCGAAGGCCGAACCGTGACCTTGGCCGCCAGCGACACGTTCCGGGCCGCCGCCGGAGAGCAGCTCGACGTCTGGGCGGAGCGGGCCGGGGCGCAGCTGGTGGCCGCGGAGAGGGGAGCCGATCCCGGTTCCGTTGCGTTCGACGCCGTCCAGTCGGCGAGGGCCAGGGGAAGCGACGTCCTGATCGTGGACACGGCGGGGCGCCTGCACACGCGACGGCCGCTGATGGAGGAGCTTCGCAAGGTGAAGCGGGTGCTGGAAAAGGCGGCGGGCCGGGTGGACGAGGTCCTGCTGGTCCTGGACGCCACCACCGGACAGAACGGCATCGCCCAGGCCCGGGCGTTCACCGAGGCAGTCGGGGTCACCGGCGTGGCGCTCGCCAAGATGGACGGCACCGCCCGAGGGGGGATCGTCCTGGCCGTGCGGGAGGAGCTGGGGGTCCCCGTGAAGCTGATGGGCACCGGCGAGCGGGCGGAGGACCTTGCCCCGTTCGATCCACAGACTTTCGCCCGCCGGCTGGTGGCCTGAAGGGCCCCGGGCGCGCGCCCCAAGCGCTTGTCGTAGGCTCGGCCCACCGTTGATCCTGGTTGCGGGGGGCTCGGGCTTCGTCGGGGCGGCGGCGGTCCGCCGGCTGGTGGCCGAGGGTCGCGACGTCGCGGTGATGACCGCGCACCCGAAGCGGTCCCGGGCCCGGATCGAGGGCATGGGGGCGAGGGTCATGGCGGGCGACGTGCTCGATCCCGGGACGCTCGACCGGGCCGTGACGGGCGCGGAGACCGTGGTCGAGGCGCTCACCTTCCCCACCTTCCCGGTGGAGAAGCCCCGGAAGCGGTTCACCTTCGAGGAGTTCGAGCACCACGGCACCGAGCGGCTGGTGCGGGCGGCGACCCGCGCGGGAGTCCGGAGGTTCGTGTACTGCTCCGGGGCCGGGGCCGACCCGAACGCGGCCAAGGTCTGGTTCCGGGCGAAGTGGTACGGGGAGGAGGTTGTCAGAACCTCCGGCCTGGCCCACTGCATCCTGCGCCCGTCGTGGGCCTACGGCCCGGAGGATCGCGCGCTCAACCGGTTCGTGGCCTTCCACCGCCGGCTGCCCTTCGTCCCGGTGGTGGGCAACGGGCGGCAGCGGCTCCAGCCGGTCCTGATCGACGACGTGGCCGAGGCCCTGGCCCGGGGGGCGGACTCCGACGGCCCGGCCGGCACCTTCGAGATCGGCGGTCCGGAGGTCATGACCATGGACGGGGTGCTCGAGACGATGATGGAGGTTCGGGGGAGGCGGAAGCCGCTGGTGCACGTCCCTGCGGTCCTGCCGAAGCTCGCCGGGTTCTTCCTCCGGGTGCTGCCGAAGCCCCCCTTATCGCCCGACGCGGTCGACTTCCTGACCGGGGACGCGCTGGCCGACACGGGTCCGCTCCTGCGGGCGTTCCAGGGCCTCCGCCTGACCCCGCTCCGGGAGGGGCTGGCCCGCTACCTTCGTCCGTGAGCGATCGTCCCTGGCGGCCCTCGCCCACGGAGGTCGCGGCGGCGGAGGGCAGGACCGTCCCCGACGTGATCGCGCCCCGCCTCGACGTGCTGTTCGTGGGCATCAACCCGGGCCTGTACTCGGGCGCGGTCGGCCATCACTTCGCCCGCCCGGGCAACCGGTTCTGGAAGGCGCTCCACGGCTCGGGCTTCACCGACCGCCTGCTGGGCCCGTTCGAGGAGCGGGAGCTGCTCCGTCACGGCATCGGGATCACCAATCTCGTCGCGAGGGCCACGGCCGGGGCAGCCGATCTGTCGGACCGAGAGCTTCGCGACGGCGCCGCCGCGGTCCGAAGGAAGGTCCAGCGAAGCCGCCCCAGGATCGTGGCCATCCTGGGGGTGGGGGCGTACCGGACCGCGTTCGGCATCCCGAGAGCGAAGGTCGGCCCGCAACCCGAACGCCTTGGGAAGGCCCGGGTGTGGGTCCTGCCGAACCCCAGCGGGCTGAACGCCCACTACCAGCTGCCCGCCCTGGTGACCGAGTTCGTTGAGCTTCGGCGGGCCCTGTCAGGGGACCGAGGAGGGTGACGGGGCCGGGATCGGCTCGGGGGCGACGTCCGCGGCCGGCCGGTCGCCGTCGGCGCTCTCCGTGCCCTGCGGGAGCCGGACCGTGAACGTGGAACCCTCCGCCGGGGTCGATTCCACCTCGATGCTGCCGCCCAGGGCCTCCACCAGCCGCTTGGTGATGTAGAGGCCCAGGCCGGCGCCCTGGGCCTCGCGGGTCAGCACGTCACTCGCCTGGTGGAACCGGTCGAAGATGTGCGCCCGTTCCTCCGGCCGGATCCCCACCCCGCGATCGATCACCGAGATCCCGATCTGACCGTCTCGGACCAACGCCTCCACCCTCACCGGGGAGGACGGCTCGGAGAACTTCAGCGCGTTGCCGATCAGGTTGCGCAGGATCTGCTCCACGCGGTCCGGATCGGTCCGAACCGGGCCGTCGGGGGCGGGCGAGACGATGGTGATCCGGGAACGTTCTCCCGGCCCCAGGGACTCCACGGTGGCCTCGAGGAGCGCCGGCAGGTCAACCTCCTCGACCTCGACCCGCATGGCGCCGGCCTCGATCTTCGACACGAACAGGAGGTCCTCCACCAGTCGCTTCATCCGGTCGCTCTGGCGCGAGATGGTGTCCAGGAAGAGCCGGACCTCGTCCGGACCGAGCGAGTCGAACCGCCTCACCAGGGTCCGGACGTACCCGTGGATCGCCGTGAGCGGGGTTCGGAGCTCGTGGCTGGCGATGGCCACGAAGTCGGACTTCATCTGGTCGAGCTCGCGGAGGCGCTCGAGCGTCTCGCGCTGCTGGGCGTGGAGCCGGGCGCTGTGGATGACCAGGGCGATCTGGTCGGCCAGGCGGGTCAGGACCCCGAGCGCCGCCTCGTCGAAGGCGGCCATCTGCCGGCTCTCGACGTCGACCACGCCGATCACCTCCTCGCCGATCCGAAGCGGCGCGGCCATCTCGGAGCGCATCTCCGGGTCCGCCGCGATGTAGCCGGGGAACTGCGCGACGTCGGGCACCGAGAGCGCCAGTCCGGTCATCGCCACGGTGCCGGTCACGCCGCGTCCGAAGGGGACGCGGCCCTCGAAGAACGGCATGCCGTACATGGCTTTCACCACCAGGTCGTCGCCCTCCCGGAGCATGATGGTGAAGGTCTCGAACCCCAGGTCGCGGCCGATGGCGCCGGCCATCTGCTCGATCGAGGTGTCCAGGTCCTCGGCGGCCACCCCGGTCAGGATGGCGGTGTTGAAGGCGGCCAGCTCCCGGCGGGCCATGGATTCCCGCCGGGCGGCCTCCTGGA
>DASWCX010000114.1:0-4563 GCA_036395815.1 Actinomycetota bacterium
CGCCGACACCTATCGGCAGATGAACGATGCCCTCGAGATCTCCGGCGCCGGCTTCACGGCGGGCCAGATCACGTCGAATGGCTCCTCGGCGAGCGCCGCGTTCCGGGCGCGACTGACCCTCTCGGGACTGGGCGATTGGTCGTATCCGGGGAAGCTCTCGCTGGTCCGGGAGGGCGGAGCCTGGCGCGTCCGGTGGACCCCTCAGGCGCTGCACCCGATGCTGGCTCCAGGCCTCGAGTTCGGCCGGACCCGAGCGTGGCCGGAGCGGGGGCCGATCCTGGCCCGCGACGGGACCCCGCTCACCGTCCAGGGCGACGTGGTGACCGTCGGCGTTCAGCCCGGCCGGATCCAGGACCGGCAGCAGGTCCTGAACGCCTTGCAGCAGGCGCTGAACATCGACCCCGCTGAGGTCGAAGCGGCTCTGGACCGACCGGGGGTCAAGCCGAACTGGTTCCTGCCGGTGATCACGCTGCGCAAGTCCAGGTACCTGGAGGTGAAGGCCCAGCTGCACCCGGTCCCCGGGCTGGTGTTCCGGAGCGGGAAGGCCCGGATCCTGATCGACGAGGGGTTCGCCCAGCACGTGGTCGGACGGGTCCACGACGCCACGGCCGACGACCTGAAGGCGCTGGGCGAGCCGTACCAACCGGGCGACACGGTCGGGGCCTACGGCCTGGAGCGGGCGTTCGAGCGACAACTGGCCGGGCTCCCCTCGGGCTCGGTGGAGCTGGTGAACCAGGCGAAGAAGGTCGTCGGAACGCTGTACCGGATCCCCGGCCGGGACCCGGAGCCGGTCAGGACCACGCTCGACGTCGCCGTGCAGCGGGCCGCGGATGCCGCGCTCGACCCGGTCGGTCAGCCCGCCGCCCTGGTCGCCCTCGACGCCAGGACCGGCGACATTCGCGCGGTGGCCAGCCGACCGCTCGACGGTGCGGAGCGAGCCCTGTCGCTGCACTACCCGCCGGGCTCGACGTTCAAGATCGTCACCGGCGCGGCGCTCCTCGCCGACGGGCTCGGCCTGGACGACCAGACCACGTGCCCGACCGAGGTGAACGCGGGCGGCAAGGTGTTCACGAACTTCGAGGGCGAGACGTTCGGGACCGTCACCTTCTCCACGGCCTTCGCCCGATCGTGCAACACCGCGTTCATCCAGCTGGCGTCCACGCTGCCGGAAGGTGCCCTCGGGGTTATGGCGAAGACGTTCGGCTTCGGTGTGGACTACTCGCTGCCCGTTCCGGTCCTCGGGGGGCAGTTCCCCGCGCCGAAGGACGATGCGGAGTCGGCCGCGGCGGCCATCGGCCAGGGCAGGGTCCTGGCCAGCCCCGTCCACATGGCCACGGTGGCCGCGGCGGTGGCGAGCGGGAGCTGGCGCCCGCCCCGCCTGGTCTCCACCGACCCGAAGGGGACGGCCACGCCGCTCCCCGACGGGGTCGCCGCGGCGTTGCGAGAGCTGATGGGTCTGGTCGTCTCCCAAGGCACGGCCGCCGGGGAGGGCCTCCCCAGCGACGTGGCCGGCAAGACGGGCACGGCCGAGTTCGGGAGCAAGGGCCAGACCCACGCGTGGTTCGTGGGGTTCCGAGGCGACCTGGCCTTCGCCGTGCTGGTCGAAGGGGGCGGGGTGGGCGGACGGGTGGCCGCCCCCATCGCCGCAGACTTCCTGAACGGGCTGTAGATGGTGGAGGTTCGGGCGCTGGGGCCCGACGACCGGGCGCTCGTCGTCGGCCTTCTCCGGACGAGATGGGGCTCGGAGCGGATGGTGGCGAACGATGCGGTGTTCCGGCCGGCCGACCACCCCGGGTTCCTGGCCACGATGGAAGCCGAGCCCGCGGGAGTGCTGACCTACCGCATCGACGGCGACCAGTGCGAGGTCACCTTGCTTGATACCCTCGAGGAGAGGCAAGGCGTGGGGACGGCGCTCCTGTCCGCGGTGGCCCGGGTGGCGAAGGCGGCGGGCTGCTCCCGTCTGTGGCTCGTCACAACCAACGACAACCTCCACGCGCTCCGTTTCTACCAGCGGCGGGGCTTCCGTCTGGACGCCCTTCGGCCGGGGGCCATCGACCGGGCCCGCCGCGAGCTGAAGCCGGAGATCTCGCTCGTGGGCCTGGAGGGAATACCGATCCACGACGAGCTGGAGCTCGAACGATGGTTGGAATGACGTGCGACGTTGCGTCCGCTCTTGGTTCTGTGCGACGTTTGGCCAGGTTGGAAACAAAGGAGGTCGATCGGAGATGACCGATGCGGTTGAGCTCGGCGAGCGATGGTTTCAGGCCCTCACTGCCGGGGACCTGGAGGCGGCGGTGGGCCTGCTGAGCGACGACGTCGAGTTCGGGTCGCCCGCCGGCACGATCAAGGGATCGGCCGAGGTCAGGCAGTTCCTCCAGGGCTATCAGCTCGGCTTCCCCGACGCGAAGTTCGCCGTCTCGGCCGTCTACGGGTCCGGGCAGACGGCCGCCCTCGAGGGCGCCTATTCGGGGACGAACAGCGGCCCGCTCACCAGCCCGTCCGGGGAGATCCCGGCGACCGGCAAGTACGCGTCGGTCCCGTTCGTCACCGTGCTCGAGACCGACGGCGAGCGGATCACCGGGCACCGCGCGTACTGGGACCAGGTCGGGTTCATGGCCCAGCTCGGGCTGACGCCTGCCCCCCCGTCGGCGTGATGGCCGCCGCCGATGCCCGCATTCGCCTGTCCCAGCTGGCCGACGAGCTGCATCCCGGGCTGAGCCGGCGTCGGGCCCTGTCGGAGCTCGACGCCATGTTCCGCTCCGGCAGCCCGCCCGATCCGGTCCCCGACGGCTTCCTCCCCGGGCGGCTGCTGGGCACCCAGACCTGGGGGCCGTGGGACGGCGTGGTCCAGCGCCTGGCCAGGTCGTGGATGCCGTGGCAGGGCAAGAGCTTCGACACCGCATCGTCCACGGGCCTGAACCGCTTCTCGGCGGGGACGCTGGAGCGAACCCTGATGCGCGCGCTGTGGCCGGGGTACCGGCCGGTCACCGATCGCCCGGACCGGATCGAGGCGTTCGAGTTCCGCAACCGGCTGGAGGAGGGAGCGGTCGATCCCGGCCTCAAGGTCTACAAGATCGACTACGACTTCGAGGCCAACCCCGGGCTGCTCATCCGCCGGATCCTCGACGAGCTGGTCCAGATCGACGACGGGCTGTACCTGGGGAAGATCCTGTACCGAACCTCGAGGCGCTTCCACCCCATCGGCTTCTTCATGCTCGAACGCGGCTGAGGGCGGCCAGCCGGGTCCGCTCGCTCCCGGCGATGGCCCGGGCCCCTCCGAGGGCCAGCACGGCAAGGGCCATGGCCACACCGGTGGCCCCGGCCAGGGCCATGGCTCCCTCGATCCCCAGGCGCGACGGCTCGCCCAGCCACGCGAACAGGATGCTGCCCGAGGCGTACAGCAGGTCCCCGAACCCCTGGGAGGCACCGGCCGCCCGGCCTCGGAACCGGTCGGCCAGCAGCTCGGCCTCCGCGGCGGAGGAGGGCACGTCGATCCCACCGTCCAGCAGCCCGAGGGGCACCCCGAGCAGGAGCAGGGCGAGGAAGGACGGGTGGGCCAGCAGGAGGACGAACGCGCCCCCCGCGAGGGCGGAGACGAAGGCCCACGGGGTCCTGGGGTGGCGGTCGTCGCGCACCGCGATGGCCAGGCTGGCCGCCACGGTGGCCACCCCGCCCACCGCCAGCACGAGCCCGAAGTCTCCCGCGGGCTCGCCGAGGACATCGCGGACGTACACGACCAGCAGCGCGACCAGGCCGGCCCCGCTGAACGCCACGGCCGCGTTGATGAGCGAGTAGGTCCGGACGGCAGGTGTCCGCACCAGGGCCACGAGGCCGTCGCCGAACTCCCGGAGGGCCGAACGCCGCTCGCCGCTCGGACGCCCCCGCCGCCGGATGGTCGACAGGAACCCGGCCGAGACCACGAACGAGGCGGCGTCCACGAAGAACCCGTTCCTCGCTCCGACCAGGAGCACCACGAGTCCGCCCAGGGCCGGCCCCACCGTGTGCAGCACGTGGTGCGTGGTCTCCGCCACCGTCAGCGCGGGCACGAGCTTCGGGCCCGGCGCCACCTGGGGCAGGAGCGCGGCCCGCGACGACCGGAACAGGGGGCTCAGGATGGCCGAGGCGAAGGCCAGCGCGTAGGCCTCCCACACCACGTGGGTGAAGGGGAGCGCCGCCACCAGGGCGGCCCTCGCCAGGTCGCACGCGATCATGACCCTGCGGCGGTCCAGCCGGTCCGCCAGGACGCCCGTGAACGGTCCGAACAGGAACCCGGCGATCGAGCGCAGCCCCAGGGCGAAGCCCACCGCCGCGACGCCCGGGGTCAGCGAGTGGATGTACACGGCCAGAGCGATGAACGTGACGAACGACCCGGCGTCGGAGATCCACTCGGAGATCCAGATGGCGCGGACCTCGCGATCGCGCAGGACGGCGAAGATCTCGGCGGTTCGGTGCACGGTTCGGGGAGGCATGCCTTCGATTATCGGCGGCGGCGGGGCCTGGGTTGGCACGTGCATGGAGGCCGTTCGTGGGAGAGTGTGGGGAAGGTTCGGAGCCGATCGCGGA